>JACIWP010000011.1 GCA_014360855.1 Anaerolineae bacterium | reverse complement strand
CGCCTTCTGCCGCCGCGGAGTTCGCCTATGTCTGCATGATCATGATCCTGCGCGGCCTGGAGAAGGTGAACGGCGATGTCTCCGACAAGAAGGCGCTGGTGGAGGCTATGGCCTCGGTGGACCTGAGCGATGCGCCGCGCGGCCCGGTGAAGCTCGACCAGTACCACAACGCCATCGAGAACGTCTACATCCGCGTCACCGCCAAACTACCGGACGGCCTGGGCAACAAGGGGGTCGTTACCATCAAGAACGTGAGCCAGTTCGGCCCCTATGACCCCGGCGTGTACATGAAACAGCCGCCCGACGACAAGAACTATCCGCCCGACAAGTGCTCGGAGATGCCGGCGGAGATGCTGAAGGTCGAGAAAGATTACGAGTTCGTGCCGTTCGGCCAGTAATGGTGGTCCTTTCACAGCCTGCATAGTAGGAGAGGAAGCACAATGACAGGGCCCGATCAGAAGCTTGCTCTTTCTATCCAATCGGTATCGAAAAGCTTTGGCGGCGTCCAGGCGGTGCGTTCCGTCAGCCTGGATGTGCCGGTTGGCGAGAGGCGGGCTCTGATCGGGCCCAACGGCGCCGGCAAGACCACGCTGTTCAACGTGGTGACGGGAGAACTGCCGGCGGACGGCGGGCGCATCCAACTGTTCGGCGTGGACATCACCCACAAATCGGTGCAGGAGCGGGCCAGAATGGGTCTGGCCCGCACCTACCAGATCTCCCAGCTCTTCCTCCATCTGACCGTGGAGCAGAATCTGTTCCTGGCCGCCAGTGCCAACCGCGGCATGGAATTTCACCTGTTCCGGCCGTGGCACCGCTATCGATCGGAACGGGATTGGGTGTTAGAAGTCGCCGCACAGGTGGGCCTCTCCGATCATCTCCACGACATTGTCTCGGAGCTGTCGCACGGCCTCCAGCGCCAGTTGGAGCTGGGGATGGCTATGGCCATGCGGCCGCGGCTGTTGATGCTGGATGAGCCGGCCGCCGGACTTTCCCCTACCGAACGCACCACCCTTATCTCCCTCATCCGCAACCTGCCCCGCGAGATTACCTTGCTCCTTATTGAGCATAACATGGAAATCGTCCTGGATCTGGCGGACCGCATTACCGTGATGAACCGGGGTTCGGTGCTGGCGGAGGGGACGCCGGCGGAAATCCGCGCCAACGAAGAAGTACAGCGAGTCTATCTGGGAAGCTCCTATGCATAACTCAGGCAAAAAGAACGGCGCACTCCTCGAAGTCCAAGAAATCCATTCCTATTACGGGGACAGCCATGTCCTTCAGGGATGCTCCCTGAGGGTCGGCCAGGAATGCGTCGCCGTGCTGGGGCGCAACGGGATGGGGAAGACCACCCTCCTGCGCTCGATCATCGGGCTGAACCCCCCGCGGATGGGGCGTATCATCTGGAAAGGGCAGGATATTGTCGGGAAAAAGCCCTTTGAGATCGCCCAGCTTGGTATCGGATACGTGCCCCAAGGCCGCCGGCTCTTCCCCTCCCTCTCGGTGGAGGAGCATCTCAGCCTGACCTACCGGCGCACCGGTCGGCCGGACGAGTGGACCCCGCAAAGGGTCTTCGAGCTGTTCCCGGAGCTGGCAGAGCGCCGGCGGCTCAGCGGCGCCCGCCTCAGCGGCGGCGAACAGCAGATGCTCGCCATTGGGCGCGCCTTGGTGACCAACCCTGAGCTTATTCTTCTGGATGAACCTTCCGAGGGTCTGTCCCCCGTGGCAGTGGAACGGGTGATCGCGACCTGTCGGGAGCTGCGCAAAAACCGCATCGCTATCCTCCTGGTGGAGCAGAATATCCACGTCGCCCATGACCTGGCGGACCGTGTCTATATCATGGTCAACGGCAACACGGTGTACGAATCCAGCGCCGCCGAATTCCTGGATAACCCCGAACTGCGCTACAAGTACCTGGGCGTGTAGGAGAGAACTGCCATGACCAAGACCGTTGCCATCATTGGCGCCCTGGACACCAAGGGTGCCGAGTTTGCCTTCCTGAAGTCCGAAATTGAAAAGCGGGGGTGCAGGACATTTGTCATCAACGTCGGGGTGCTGGGAGAGCCGGCCTTTACCCCCGATGTGGATGCTTCCGTGGTGGCCGAGGCCGGCGGTGCCAAACTGGAGGACCTGATCGCCAAACGCGACCGCGGCGAGGCCATGCATGTCATGGCGCGCGGCATCCCCCATGTCCTGCGCAAGCTGTATGACGAGGGCAAGTTCGACGGGGTGATCTCCATGGGCGGGGGTGCCGGCACGGTCATCGCTACCAGCGGCATGCGCGCCCTGCCCGTAGGCGTGCCGAAACTCATGGTCACCACCCTGGCGTCCGGCGACACCAGCCCGTACGTGGGCACTTCGGATATTGTGATGATGCCCACGGTGGTGGATGTGGCCGGCCTGAACCGCATCAGCCGCATGGTCTTCTCCTATGCCGCCGGCGCCATCTGCGGCATGGTCATGAGCGAGGTCGAGAAACCGGCGGAAGAGAAGCCCCTCGTCGCCGCCACCATGTTTGGCAACACCACCCGGGCGGTGAATCATGCCCGCCAGATTATGGAGGCCAATGGCTATGAGGTGTTGGTCTTCCATGCCACAGGCACTGGCGGGAAGACCATGGAGATGCTGATTGAGAGCGGCTTTATCGCCGGCGTGATGGACATCACCACCACCGAATGGGCGGATGAGATTTGCGGGGGCGTGTTGAGCGCCGGCCCTACCCGGCTGGAGGCCGCCGCAAAAGCCGGCATCCCCCAGGTCGTCGTGCCGGGCTGTCTGGACATGTGCAACTTCTGGGCGCCGGAAACGGTGCCGGAAAAGTACAAGGACCGCCTCTTCTACCGCTGGAACCCCAACGTCACCTTGATGCGTACCACTCCTGAAGAGAACGCGCGCATGGGAGAGATTTTCGCCGAAAAGCTCAACGCCGCCAAAGGCCCGGTAGTGGTGCTTATCCCCACCAAGGGATGGTCGGAGCTGGACGCGCCCGACAAACCCTTCTGGTGGCCCGAGGCGGACCAGGCGTTCATTGATGCTCTCAAGCGCAACCTGCGCCCAGATATCCCGGTGATTATGATGGACCACAACATCAACGACCCGGAGTTCTCCGGCAAGGTGGCCGAGACACTGCTCGAACTGCTGAAACAGCACAGCAAGAAGGAGGCATAAAGCTATGGCCATTCCACGCAGTGAGATTTTGAAGAAGCTGTATGCCAAGGCGGAGGCCGGCATCCCTATCATTGGCGGCGGCGCGGGGACAGGGATTTCGGCCAAATGCGAGGAGGCCGGCGGGATTGACCTCATCATCATTTACAACACCGGCCGCTATCGGATGGCCGGCCGCGTTTCCATCACCGGGCTGTTCGCCTACGGCGATGCCAACCAGATCGTCATGGAGATGGCCGGCGAGGTCCTGCCGGTGGTCAAGCACACGCCGGTGCTGGCCGGCGTCAACGCCACCGATCCATTCCGCCTTATGCCGCTCTTCCTGAAGCAGGTGAAGGAAATGGGCTTCTCCGGCGTCCAGAACTTCCCCACCGTCGGCCTGTTCGACGGGAAGATGCGCGCCAATATGGAAGCGACCGGCCTGGGCTATGACAAAGAGGTGGAGATGATCCGCCTGGCCCATGAGATGGACCTGCTGACCACCCCGTACGCCTTCACGGAGGATGAGGCCCAGGCGATGGTCAAGGCCGGCGCCGACATCATCGTCGCCCACGTGGGTCTGACCACCGGCGGCACCATTGGGGCCGCGGCGGCCATGACCATGGACGAGGCCATTGACACGGTCATGCGCATCGCGGACGCCGCCCGCAAGATTCGCAAAGACGTGCTGGTGCTCTGTCACGGCGGGCCGTTCGATGAGCCGGAGAACGTGGCCAAGGCCCTGGAGCGCATGCCCGGCATCAACGGCTTCTACGGCGCCTCCAGCGTCGAGCGCCTGCCGGTGGAGCGGGCCATCAAGGAGCAGGTGCAGAAGTTCACGCAGATGAAAGTTGCCCCGTTCAAACCCTGAGCGGCAGAGCCGGCATGAACATCCTGCCAAGGGGAGGGGTATGCCGGCCCCTCCCCTTATCGCTGTTCACCTACTACTGAGGAGCCGCACCATGACCTATCACACCGTACCCTATGACGCGTTCCTGCGCCAGACCCTGGCCCGTCTGGCCGACCCCGGCCTCTTCCTTGTCTCCCATGGGCAGGACGGTCGCACCAATGCCATGGCCATCGGCTGGGGCACCATCGGCATTATCTGGGGCAAGCCCATGTTCCTGGTGTTGGTGCGCCCCTCGCGCTTCACTTACAGCCTGTTGGAGCAGAGCGATTCCTTCACTGTGTGCGTGCCGGCCCCCTCCCAATACGATGCCCTGCTGTACTGCGGCAACCATTCCGGCCGTGACGAGGACAAGCTGGCGGTTTGCGGCCTGGAGACCGTGCCATCCTTGCGGGTGCGCACCCCCGGCCTGGCCGGCACCCCCTTGATCTACGAATGCCAGATCGTGCACCATAACGATATCCTGGCCGGCAACCTGGAGAAGAGCATCATCACGGAGTATTATCCGCAGGACAACTATCATCGGGTGTATTTCGGGGAAATCCTGGCAGTGCGCGCACTGCCGGATGCGGAGGCTCTGCTGGAGCCGGCCAGGCGCTAGGGCGTATGCTTCGGGCGCCGGCGCCGCGCAAACAGGGCCTGCCATTCCTCTAATTCTTCCGGCGTGAGGGATGGCTCCGGCTTTTCCTCTTCCCCCGCCGGCTGGCCGGGCGCCGGCCCCTGCATCATGCGCACAAACTGCTCCGCCGAGATCACATTGGCCCCCGTGCGGCGCGCCCTCTGGGCCAGAGAGGCATCGGATGTCACCACCGTGATGTCTCGCGGCCGCGCGGCCCTGCTCAGCCGGCGCACGATTTCCTCGTCTGCGCTCTTCCCGGGCCGGCACCATATCGCCTGCACATCGGCGTACGGAGAGGCCTGCTGGGGCACATAGTACAGCCCGGGGTCGAACACCACCGCGATCTGATGCCGCCGGCGCTGGGCAAACACGTGCAGGCGCTCCAGCAGTATCTGTTCGTCATTCGGGTCGTCCAGGCGCATGCCCGGATAATGCCCGATAAGGTTGTGCCCATCGATCAGAAAGCGCATGTGCACCTCTGCCGGCGGTTGGCTGTGTCCATGGCCCGTAAGGCTATCTCGGCAAGTCCTGCGGCCCGAAAGAGGCCGGCAGGAGCTCCTCCAACCGCCACTGCCGCACGCGATCATCCATGTCCACGGAGATGACCAATATGTCCAGGCCGAACTCCGCCAACACCTGCCGGCAGGCCCCGCAGGGGCTGGCGCCGTTGGACGAGGCGATGGCAATGGCCGCGAACTCGCGCTCGCCGGCGGTCACCGCCTTGAACACCGCCACACGTTCGGCACAGACGGTCAACCCGTAAGAGGCGTTTTCCACGTTGGCGCCGGTGAAGACCCTGCCGGAGCGGGTCAACAGCGCCGCCCCGACCGCGAAGTGGGAGTACGGCGCATAGGCGCCTTCCCTGGCCTGCTTGGCCTGCTCGATCAAAGCGTCAATGTTCACGGGAATTATCCTTTGTGGGAGGGGGGATGCGGCTGGCCTGCGGCTCGCCCTCGTCAGCGGTGGGGGCCGCCTCCTGCCGGACGACGCGCACCTTGCCGATGCGCCGGCCGATCAGGCTCAGCACCGTGATGGTGATGCCGTCGTAGGAAATGGTGTCCCCGACGGCCGGCACCCGCCCCAGTTGATTGTAAATGAACCCGCCCAGCGTATCACTGCCCTCGTCGGCGATCTCCACCCCCACCAGCTCGGCGAAATCGTCGAGGTTGATGCGGGCATCCAGGATGAACTCGTTCTCGCCCACCTTCTGGTACATAGGCTCTTCCCGGTCATACTCATCCTGTATCTCGCCGACGATTTCCTCCAGCAGGTCCTCGATGGTGACCAGGCCGGCGGTTCCGCCGTACTCATCCACCACGATGGCCATGTGCACCTTGCGCTGTTGGAGGTCCGGCAGAAGCTGATCCACCTTCTTGGTCTCGGGGATGAAGTACGGCTCCCGCACGATGGACTCCAGCGGGACATCGGTCTCGCCCCGCTTAAGGTAGGGCAGGAGGTCTTTCACGTACAGGACGCCGATGATGTTGTCAATAGTGCCCTTATAGACCGGGATGCGGGAATGGCCGGCCTGCATGATGATGTCCAGCGCCTCCAGCAGGGGGGTGCCGGCTTCCACCGCCACGATGTCAATGCGCGGCACCATGACCTCCCGCACCAGGGTATCCCCTAGCTCGAAGATGCTGTAGATCATCTCCTTCTCGTCTTCCTCGATGACGCCCTCTTCCTCATAGGCGTCCACGAGGGTCCTAATCTCTTCTTCGATCTGGGGCTGGGGCTCCTCATCCTCGGCGCCGATCAGGCCGCGCAGGAGGGAGCCCAGGCCGTAGGCCAGCAGGCCGGCCGGCCAGAACAACAGCCTCACCAGGGCTAGGGGCCGCGCCAGCGCCAGTGCCAACGGCTCGGGATAGCGCCGGCCCACCTGCATCGGGAGCCATTCCCCGAACAGGAAGACCGCCAGGCCGATTAGCAGTACCAGGATGACGACGGCCAGCCATGTGCTCGCTGGGGCCAGCCAGGGGACGCCGGCCAGCCAGCGCGCCAGTTCCGGGTACAAGGCCGGCGTCACCAGCACGGCAATGGCGGCATATAGCAAGGCCCGCGCGCTGTACAGGGCCGCATGCAGGCGGTCGGGATGATCGAGCAGGTCAGCCGCCAGATGAGCGGCCGGCTGTTGCGCTTCCTGCAGTTGTCTCAGGCGGGAGCGGCGCAGATGGGTGAGAGCCGTGTGGCCGGCGGTGATGACCGCCTCAACGCTCAACAGAAGGATTGTGATCAACCAGACGATACTACGGTCAACGTCCAAGCGAAATACTCCTTACTTGCATCCGGGCAGACGAAACGCCTACGCCGGCGGTTCCCCTTCCTTGTTCTGGGGCGGGATGTCCTCGCGCTGCCGGCGGACGCGCGCCGGCACGCCGTACACCACCGCGCCCGGGGGCACATCGTGTGTGACGACCGAGCCGGCGCCGGTGATAGCGCCGGCGCCGATGCGCACCGGCGCCACCAGCAGGGAATCGCTCCCAATGAAGACGTCATCCTCGATGATGGTCTGATGCTTGCGCTTGCCGTCGAAGTTGCAGGTGATGGTGCCGGCGCCGATGTTCACGTTGCGGCCGATTTGCGCGTCGCCGATATAGCTGAAATGCCCCATCTTGGTGCCCGGGCCCAGGTAGGCGTTCTTGACCTCGCCGAAGTTGCCCATGTGCACGCCCTGGGCCAGGTGTGCCCCCTTGCGCAGATGCCCGAAGGGGCCGATATCCACATCATCTTCCACCAGGGCGGATTCCAGCACAGACGCCAGGATGGTACAGCGGTTGCCGATGGTGCTGTCGCGGATCACGCTGTTGGGGCCGATGCGGCACTCCTCGCCGATGCGGGTGGTACCGAGCAAATGGGTGTTGGGGAAAATGACGGTGTCCTGGCCGATTTCCACGTCCATATCAATGTAGGTGGTCTCCGGGTCGGTCATGGTGACGCCGGCCAGCATCCAGCGCTCGTTGATGCGCCGGCGCATCACCCGCTCGACCTGCGCCAGGTGCAGACGGTTGTTTACCCCCAGCACCTCGCTCACATCCGCAAGCTTCCAGGTGGCGACAGCATAGCCCTCTTCGGCGGCCATGGCCACCAGGTCGGTGAGGAAATATTCTCCCTTGGGGCTGAGGGGAAGCCGGTCCAGATGTTCCCACAGCCAGGCGCTCTCGAAGCAGTACACGCCGCAGTTCAATTCGGTGATGCGCTTCTGCTCCGGCGTGGCGACCGCCTCCTCGACCACGGCGAGGACGCGGCCGGCCGCATCCCGCACCACCCGGCCAAAGCCCATCGAGTCCTGTGACTCGACCGTCAGCATGGTCAAGGGGGTGTGCGAACGCTGGGCCTCATGGAGCTGGAGCAGACCGCGGAGGGTCTCGCCCCGCAGGAGCGGCATATCGCCGTACAGCACCAGCACCGTGCCCTGCCAGCCCTCCAGCAGGGGGTGGGCCTGCATGACGGCGTGACCGGTGCCCAACTGCTGGGCCTGATAGGCGTATTCGGCCTGGTCGCCCACCGCGGCGCGCACGGCATCGGCGGCGTGTCCCACGACCAAGATGGGCCGCCGGCCCTCGCCGATGGCCTGGCGGGCGGCCTGCAGGCTGTACCAGATCATGGGCCGGCCGGCGATGGGATGCAGAACCTTGGGGAGGCGGGAGCGCATGCGGGTGCTCTGGCCGGCGGCCAGGATGACTGCGGCAGTGTCCATATGTTCCCTTACCTTATCGGCAGACTCGAGCGCAAAACAACAAACGACCAGAGGCCGGCTTTCCCTTCCTGCCGCGCCTTGGCCGTTCGTCCACGGCGTTCCTTCATCTGAACCACCCAATCACCGCTCATCGTATCCCGGGCAGGACCCGATGTCCTGTCAGCCGTCCCCTGAGCTGGGGCGGGAGGATTCGAACCTCCGAATCGCGGCTCCAAAGGCCGCTGCCTTACCGCTTGGCGACGCCCCACTGCGAATTCAGAGCGCCATTCATTGTATCACATTTAATGTCTTGGTGCAACTTTTCGCGTATCTTGCGCAATCCGGCCCTCTATCCTATACTCTCTGCCAGCATTCTGTAGTGGGGGATCGCCGGCATGTATCAACTGGGAAACGTGCGTATACAGCTCCTGAGCGACGGCCTCATTTGGGACGACGGCGGCGGGGCGTTCGGCCTGGTGCCGCGCACCCGCTGGGAGAAGGTCATCCCGCCGGATGAATACAACCGCATCCCTATGCGCTCCGACTCCCTGCTCATCGAGTCCGCCGGCAAGCGCATCCTGGTGGACACCGGCTACGGGGAGAAGCTGACGCCGGCGGATATCGAGCGCCTTTCCCTGCAGGGCCGGCGCCTGCGCGAGAGCCTGGCGGATATCGGCCTTTCCCCCGAGGACATTGACATCGTCATCAACACGCACCTGCACGCCGACCACTGCGGCGGTAATACTGTGTACGCGGACGGCCGGGTCGTGCCGGCCTTCCCCCGGGCGGAGTACTGGATCCAGCGGCTGGAGATGGCCGACGCCCGCTATCCCAACGAGCGCACGCGCAACACCTATTTCGCCGAGAACTTCGTCCCATTGGAGGAAAGCGGCCGTCTGCGCCTGCTGTTCGGCGATACGCGCGTCACCCCCGAGGTGCTCTGCATCGCCACGCCCGGGCACACGCGCGGGCATCAGTCGGTATATATCGAGTCCGCCGGCCAGAAAGCCCTTTTCCTCGGGGATGTGGCCACGCTGGCCATCGGCATGGAGCGCCTGGCTTGGGTCACCGCCTATGATATAGACCCCATGCAGAATATCGAGACCAAGCGCCGGCTGGGCCGCTGGGCCATCGAGGAGCACATCCTGCTCATCTTCATGCATGACCCGAATATCCGCGCCGGCTATCTGCGGGAGCAGGACGGCTGGTGGAAGTTGGAGCCGGTGGAGCTTTAGGGCTGGGCCGGCTGGCAGTGGGGGCAGAAGTGGGTGCCGCGCTGTCCGACGACGATGCGCTCGATGGGGGTTCCGCACCGCCGGCACGGTTCGCCCTGCCGGCGGTAGACGTTCAGGCGAAATTGGTTCTGACCGCTCTCGCCGTTCGCATCGCGGTAATTGCGTAAGGTTGTGCCGCGGTGGTCAATGGCCTCCTGCAGTATCTCCCGGATGGCGGCATGCAGTGCGCGGACCTCCTCCATGTCCAGATCCGCGGCGCGGCGCAGGGGATGGATGCCGGCGCGGAACAGCGCTTCATCGGCGTAGATGTTTCCCACGCCGGCGATGATCCCCTGGTTCAGCAAGAGCGGCTTAATGGCCCCTTTGCGCCGGCGCAGGATGTCCGCCAGCCGCTCCGCGGTGAACTCCGCGCTCAGCGGCTCCACCCCCAGCGCTTGCAGGACCTCTTCGGGGGAATTCACCAGGTAGAGCCGGCCGAACTTGCGGATATCCACGTACCACAGGTCCCGGCCATCGGTCAGGTGGAAGATGGCGCGCACGTAAGGGTGCGGGGGCGTGGTGCGAGGGAAGACGCAGAAGCCGCCGGTCATGCGCAGATGGGCCAGCAGGGAGCGCCCATCGTCCAGGGAGAAAATGATGAACTTGCCGCGCCGGCCCACATCCATGATCCGCCGGCCGGCCAGCTCCTGGATAAAGGCCGGCACCTCCGGGCATGCCACAGAACGCGGCCAGAGCACCTCCACTTCCTGGATGATGCTCTGGCCGATAAGCCGCTGTAATCCCCGTGCGATGACCTCGACTTCAGGAAGCTCGGGCATAGAGCGGTCCTGACGCTTATGCTCGCGGGCGCACGACCCAGGTGGCGCCGGCCAGCGATACCACGATCAGCGCCAGCGCGATCTCCACCAGCCGGATGAGGAACAGGGTATCCTCGTTGAAGAAGCCGGCGCCCTGGCTGACCTCCGGAGCAGGGACCGGGGCCTCTTCCGGCACGGCAGGAGTGGCCGGCGCGGCCGGCATGGCGCGCTGGGCGACCACGGTCGCCGGTTCCTCGACCTGCGGCGCGGCCGGCGTCGGTGCGGCTTGGCCGGCCTCGGCCGGCGGCACAGGCGTCGGTGTGGGCATGGGCTGGGGCGTCGGGGTCTCGGTCGGCGCCGGCGTGTCCGTGGGGGTCGGTGTGGGTATGGGCGTCAGTTCCTCCACGGTTGGGCTGGGCAGGGCCTCGCTTTCCGCTGTTCCAGTGATTGCTTCAGCCCCCATGGGTTGGGTGCCCGGCACAACGCCGGCTCCGCCGGCGCCGCCCATACCGCCGGCCTCGCCCAATCCACCACCGCCCGCTCCAGGCGGTGCTGGCACTTCGTCCGGCGACGTGACCGGCGGCTCGATAATGACCTCGGACGGGCTGGCGCCCGGGGTGCCCTCCGCCGGCGTAGGCAGAGGTATGAGCTTTGCCTGGGCGGTCGCGGTCAGCTCCTCAGGAGGAGGGGTCTCCGAAGCGGCGGCTACTGCCACCTGCGGGAGCGCAACGGCCGGCGCGGTAATAGTGACCTCGACGCCAGGGGCGAGGGTGCCCTCCGGAAGGGCCGGCGTGGCCGTAACCTCGATGCCGGCGGCCATCATTTCCGGGGTGTGGGCCGGCGTCTCCGCGGGGGCAAGCCCCTCTACCGTTGTTGGGGGCACAGCCATTCGTTCCATCACCGCGCCGGCTTCCGGTGTGGCCGGCGGCGCTTCGGTCGGCGCCTGTTCCGGTGGCGTCAGGACTTTGGCGGCAGGCGCTTCGGCCGGCTGGGTGGCCAGCACCGCTTCCTGCGTCGTGATAGCCGGCGCCTCGGCGATCAGGGTGACAGGCGCGGGGGCGGCAGCGCGCTCCATCATGGGAGCGGGCGCGGCCGGCACACCCAGCATGCCCTGGCGCAGGAGCAAGTCGCCGGCCAGCACCACCGCCAGCATCATGGCGACGGCGACGGTGGCGGCGCGCAGGAAGGCGAAGACGGCGCTCGGGCGCGCCGGCTGGACATCGGCCGGCCGCAGGACAAAGGAGCGCGGTATTTCTACCGCCGGCAGGGCGTGCAGGAGCCGCACGATGCCCTGCAGGCTTTCCAGGCGCTGACGGCACTCGGCGCAGGCGGCAAGGTGGCGCTGGGCGCGCTGCATCTCGCTGGCCGGCAGGGCCCGGTCCATATATGCGGAAAGCATCTCATCGTCGAGATGATTGCGCAGTGAATCCTTCGATGCGAACATTACCTATTCTTCTCCACGTCCCGGATCATTCCAACCCTATACCTCTGGTCACTCACTGGATAGACGATAGGGGTAGGGCAAAAGTTCCTTGTGCTCCAGCAGTATATCCCGCAGGCGGGCGCGGGCGCGGCTCAGGCGGGACTTGACCGTGCCCAGCGAGACGCCGGTGATGTCGGCGATCTCCTGATAGCTCAGGCCTTGGATGTCCGCCAGCACCAGGGTTACGCGCTGGTCGGGCGGGAGCTGGTCAATACTGCGCTGGATCAGCTCGCTGAGTTCGGCGCGCAGGGCATAGGATTCGGGGCTTTCCTGGGGGCTTTGCAGGCGCATGGCGTGTTCGGGGTCCACGCTGAGGTCTTCCAGGGAGTCCGCCGGCCGGCGCTGTTTGTGGCGCAGCGCGTCATAACAGGCATTGGTCACGATGCGCGCCAGCCAGGCCTTGAACGAGCCGCCGCGGAACTGGTCCATGGCCCGGTACGCCTTGATGAAGCTCTCTTGGGTGACATCAGCGGCCAGGTCGCTGTCGCCCAGGATGCGGTAGGCGACATTATAGGCAAAGCCCTGGTACTGGAGCACGAGCTGGTTAAAGGCCGACAGGTTGCCCTTTTTGGCGGCCTTAATCAGTCCGGCTTCGTCGAATGGTGACATATGGCTTTCCGCGCAATATCTGTTTGGGCCGCCGGCCGGCCTGCGCCGTCAGATACTGCTCCGGACATGCGCCGGCGGACTTGACGAAAGCTCGTGATTGCATTATACTTTATTTTGGTATGCCGAAGTGGCGGAACAGGCAGACGCGACGGTCTCAAAAACCGTTGAGGATCACACCTCGTGTGGGTTCGACTCCCACCTTCGGCACTCCGCCGTGATCAACGGATGGTACGACTGACAACATTATACCAGCAATGGAGAATTCAGGCCAGGGGCGTGATGGTGGATTTCCGCAGGCAGTGGCACGAGAGATGACAGCTAGCCGCGCGGCAGCCCCTGGTATTTTATCGCCGAGGAGTGGAGTCCCGCATGATAGAATTCAGTCGTAAGCTCATCCTGTTACTGCTGGGCGCCGGCATGGCTCTCGGCATTGTCATTGGCCTGGTGATCGGATGGGTGATCTGGCCGGTCGAATATATTGATACAGACCTCTCGGACCTGAAATCCCAGTACAAAGAAGACTACGTGCTCATGGTGAGCGCGGCGTTCGCCCAGAACGGCAACCTCCAACAGGCCGTGGATCGCCTGGAGAAGCTGGGCGCGCCCAACCCCGGCCAGCTTGTGGCCGTGCAGGCCGAACGCTATATTGCCGAGGGCCGCGATATCGGCGATATCCGGGCGCTGGTGAACCTGGCCAATGCCATGGGGGCGGCGACCTCGCGCATGCTGGCCTACCTGGCCACGCCGACCGCCACTTTCACGCTCACGCCGGCCCCCACCGCTACCTGGACGCCGGTGCCGGCAACCCCCACGGACACGCCCGTGCCGCCTACGCCGACGGATACGCCCACCCCGGTGCCGACGCCCACCCCCACAGCCACCTTCACACCGGTGGCGGCGGCCAGCACGCCGCGCCAGAGCACGCCGTCCCAACCCCGCGCCACCAACACGCCGGCCGCTCCCACCGATACGCCGGCGCCGACCCGGCCGGCGGTGGACTACCGCATCATCACCCAGCGTATGCTGACCATTCAGGAGAACGGCGGGTGCGCCGGCAATCACCATATCTTTATCAAGGTGATTGATCTGGCCGGCAACCCCATTGACGGCGTCGTCATCCACGGCATCTGGACCAATGAGAACCATGTGTCCGGCGAGAAGGGGCCGGGCAGGGCGGAGATCGCCCTCTGGAAATCGGGCGAGCAGGTACAGGTGATTGCCGACGCGGAAGGCCCCCGCACCAGCGAGGTCTCGCGGGTGCTGGATGTGCGCGAGGAGAACATCCCGGTTGAGGAACTGGTCGCCGCCGGCTACTGCAGCAGTGTGGCGGAATGCCAGCAGTTGCTCAGCCAGAACCGATTGTGCAACTATCACCACTCCTACGAGGTGGTGTTCCAGCGGCAGTGGTAAGACGCCTGCCCGGGAGTGACCGATGATCATTGGCAGTCACCGTGAGGTCGCTCTGCTGGTGATGATCGGCCTCCTGATAGGGATTGCTGTCGGGCTGTATTGCAGTTGGGGCCTCTGGCCCGTGGAGGATTACGCCAGCACGCCGGCGCAGGTCAAGCGGGAGTATATCCCGGATTATATGGTGCTCATCGCCGAGCGCTATATGTTCGATGGGGACCTGCCGGCGGCCAAAGCCCGTTTGTCGGAGTTAGGGGTTCCGGAACCTGCGCAGGCGGTCGCCGACCTGGCCGGCCAGTACATCCGCGAGGGGCGTGAGGTGAGCAAAATCCGCGCCCTGGCCCAACTGGCCTACGGCTTGGGCACCGCCACCAGCGGCCTGGCCATTTACATCAACCCGGCGGGGGTACCGACCGCGACGCCCACATCTCCGCCATCACCTACCGCCACATCCTCGCCGACATTCACGCCCGTTCCTGCTGTGACGCCGGCGGCGACGCCGGCACTGCCGACCAGCGCGCCGGCGGTATCACCGACGCCCGTGCCCAGCCCCACGGCCGGCCGGCTGGTCTTCTGGCTGACGGAGCGCCGGCGCATCTGCGGCCAGGGCGAAGGCCCTGGGCGCATCGAGATATTCGTCAAGGACGACGAAGGGCAGGCCTGTCCCAACGTCGCGGTGGAGCTGGCGTGGGCCGATGGCCAGGAGACGATATATACGGGCCTGAAGCCGGAGCGAGGGCTGGGTTTCGCCGATTTTCAACTGGTAGATAGAGCGCAGGTCTATACGGTACAGCTTGCCGGCAGTGAGGAACGGATCGAAGGGCTGACGGGGGACCCGCGAGCCGCCGGCTGTCCATCAGGAACCGGCTACGTGTCCTGGCAATTGACATTTACGGGGAATCGGAGATAATAGGGCAAGTTACGGCGCCGCTGGCGCCGGCATGGTCATGAAAACAAAGACGGAGGTAATAGCGCGTGAAACTACGCTATCTCAGTAAAGCGCCCCTCTTCGGCGAACTGCCCCACGAGGTTCTGGAGCGGATCGCCGAGAAAATGCGTCCGCACACCTTTGCCAAGGGAGAGACGATCTTCTCCCGCGGCGACCCCAGCGAAGCGCTCTATCTCATCAAATCGGGTTGGGTCCATCTGCGCGGCGAGGGCAATGCCCTCATCGCCACGTTGGGCCCCGGCAGTTTGCTGGGAGAGGCGGATGTCCTGCTCCGGCGGCCGCATTCCGCCGGCGCCACCGCCGCCGACGCCGTCGAGGCCTGGGCCCTGCCGGCCGAGGTGTTGGACGAGCTGGTCCGCGCCCACCCGGAGAGCGGCCTGCTCCTTTCGGAGGCCTTGGGACAGCGCATCGCCGCCCTGGAACAGTACCTGGTGGACGGGCGGCTCCGGCCTGTGCCGGCCTTCGCCCCACTGTCCGACGAAATCCTCAACGCCATTGCCGGTGCCATGGCGCTGACGCGCTTCCCCGTCCAGAGCATCCTCTTCCGGGAAGGGGAGCCGGCCCCCGGCCTGTTCCTCATCGAGCAGGGCCGTGTCCAGGTCTTCTCCTCCTGTGACGCCGACGGCGAGTATATCGAGCTGGGGCCGGGCGACATGCTGGGCGAGATGCCGGCCCTCACCGGCAAGCCCTGTATGTCCACTGCCAAGGCGTTGGAAGATACCCTGGCCTGGACCCTCTCCACCGAGGCCTTGGGTGCCCTGATGGAACGCTACCCGGCCATCCGCCGCTCGTTGAGCGAGACCGCTCGCGAGCGGCTGAGCGCGGATGACCAGGAGCAGGCCGCCGGCAAACTGCGCGAACTACCCCTCTTCGCCGGCCTGACGCCGGAAGCGCTGGCCGAAGTGGCCGCGGCGCTGGTCCTGCGGCATGTGCCGGCCGGCGAAACCGTCTATCAGCGCGGCGATCCGGGCGATGCCCTGTACCTCATCGAATCGGGCGAGGTGCGGGTCCTGCCCGAAGAGCACGGCGCCGCCTCGTTCCGCCTGTGCGCCGGCGAGTTTTTCGGCGAGACCGCACTGCTCACCGGCCGGCCGCGCTCCGTCACCGTCAAGGCGGAGAGCGACACCAACCTGTGGGTGCTGTACCGGGCGGACTTCGAGCGGCTGGTCAATAAGTACCCTGCCATCAGCCTGGCCCTCAGCCGGCTGTTGAGCGAGCGCCTGGCGGCCGCTGACCGCACCTTTGTCACCCGCCACATGCGCTATCTCTCCCTGCTGGCCGGCCTCAGCCCCCAGCAGTTGGAGGATGTCAATGACCGCCTGCGGCCGGCCAAGTTCCGCGCCGGCGAGATCATCCTGCGCGAAGGCACCCACGGCGACGTCATGTACCTCATCGAATCGGGTCAGGTGGAAGTTACCGCCGGCGCCGATTCCCCCATTCTGCTGGCCACGCTGTCGGACGGCGACTTCTTCGGCGAAATGGCTCTGCTCACCGGCCGGCCGCGCATCGCTACCGTGCGCGCCGTCACCGATGTGGACCTGTGGGCACTGCAAAAAGCCGATTTCGACGAGCTCCTGCTCAAGTACCCGACGCTGACCGTGACCCTCAGCAAGGTGCTCAGCCAGCGCCTGAGCGGGGCCAACGGCCGGCTCCTCAGCGAGCGGCTGGGCCGGCCCGTGCGGCCGGCGCCGGCTCCAGAGCCGGCTGTCGCGCCGGTGCCGCGCACCACGCCGACTATGGTGCGGCGCCAGCCGGCCGTCACCACCGCCGAACGGCCCTCGCCGGCCTTCGGCCTCCAGCGGTCGGTCGTCAATGCTGTGCAGGGGCTACAGCGCTCCTTTGACTCGGCCGCCGCCTGGTTCGGTACCCGCAGTGCGCCGGCCAAAGCGCGCCTCATCGCCCTTGTCCTCCTGCTGGCCTGGCTGGGCGGCGTGGCGGCGCCGGCGACCATCATCTCCCTGTTGAGCAGTGAGGTGAACCTGGGCTCCAGCGCCAACGCCGTCCTGCAGGCGGTACCGGAAAGCTCTACGCCGGCGGGCATGGAGGACGCTGTACTGGGTGCCGTGCCGAGCGATACGCCGGCGGCCATGCTGGCCCTGGCCCCGACGGACACGCCCGTCCCCACGGACACGCCCGTGCCGCCGACCCCAACCTTCACACCTGTGCCGCCGACGCCCACGGAGACGCCCGTGCCGCCGACTCCGACGGCCACCTTCACGCCCCTGCCGCCGAAGGAGAGCGCGCCGGTGGCCGCGGCCGCCGCGGCGCCGGCCCCGAAGGAGCAACCGGCGGCCGCTGTGGTCCAACAGCCCTCCCTGCCGCCAGTGCAGTGGGACGGCCGGCTGGATGCTATGGGCGTCCGCATCGCCGGTGTGGATGTGCCGGCCGGCCAGCCGTACTGGCGGGTGGTGAAGGTGCAGTGGGGCAACGAGCAGGAGTCCCAGGGCAAGCACCATATCTATGTGGAAGTGCTGGATGAGGCCGGCAACCGCATCGTCGGCCAGCCGGTGGTCGTCTTCTGGCCGGGCGGGCAGGAGATTCTGCGCACCGAGGACAAGCCGGCGCCGGAATACGCCTGCAACTTCCCCATGTACGCCGTGCTGGGCACCTACTCCGTGCGCGTGGATGGGCTTCCCAGCGAGACGCTGGTGGGGTTGGGCATGGGCACGCCGGAACTGCCGGCCTGGAAGATTCACACCACCTTCTACATCACCTTCCAGCGCACGGTGCGGTAGCCTGTGAGGGTGATGCCGGCATGAACCTGACGCCGCGATCGCATAACCCAGGTTAGGGACTGCGAATACCCCGTCGGAGACAACGAGGCCGGCGGGGTATTTTTCCATTTACGAGACGATACTCTGATACAGGAGGAGAACAAATGCCGCTCGTCACACCGACCGAAGTCTACAAGCAGGCCATGGCACAGCGGTTTGCCATCGGCGCATTCAATGTGAATAATATGGAGGCGGTACAGGCCATTGCCGAAGCCGCGCAGGAGGAGCGGGCGCCGGTCTTTATCCAGGTCAGCCAAGGCGCCATCCGCTACGCCGGCCTGGCCTATGCCGCCGGCTTGGTCAAGATCGCCGCCAGCCAGGTGGATGTGCCGATTATCCTGCACCTGGACCACGGCACCGACTTTAACCAGAACGTGATGTGCCTGCGCGCCGGCTTCACCTCCCTGATGTACGACGGCTCCAAAAAACCCTTTGAGGAGAACGTCGCCGTCACCAAGCGTGTGGTGGAGATCGCCCATATCGTCGGCATCCCGGTGGAGGCGGAGCTGGGTCAGGTCCTTCAGAGCACCGACGGCGTGACCGAGGAACAGGTGCGTGCCGCCATGACTGACCCGGACCAGGCCAAGCTCTTTATCGAGCTGACGGGTGCCGATTCCCTGGCGGTCGCCATCGGCTCCGTGCACGCCATGCGCTCGGCGGAGGCGGAGCTGGACATTGACCGCTTGCGCGCCATCCGCGCTAAGGTCAACGTGCCGCTGGTCCTGCACGGTTCCTCGGGCGTCAAAGAGGACTCCATCCGCGAGGCCATCGAACACGGCATTTGCAAGATCAACGTGGCGACCTACCTGAACCAAGCCTTTGTCCAGGGCCTGCGGGAGACCATCGAGAAGATGCCCTACGAGCCGGATTACCGCAAGCATTTGCAGGTGGCGCGGGAGTATGTGAAGGAGCGCGTGCGGGAGAAGATCCGGCTGTTCGGTTCCAACGGGCGCATTGACTCGACAGGAGGCTTTGTCAGCCCCCGGACGGTGCATCGCTCGGTGGACCTGGGTGCGTTGGAGTGACGCCGGCGCTGTGCCATCGACCGCGTAGGTCATTTCGATAACCGTGGCAAAGGGGCTGTGGGGCTTCCTACAGCCCCTTTGCCCTGATTGGCGTAAAGATTGTGAAACCATCATCAGAAGTGCGACGAAGGAGGAAAGAGATGCGAATCGGTGTACTGACAGGAGGAGGAGATGTGCCCGGCCTGAACGCGGCCATCCGGGCCGTGGCACGCCGGGCCTACCAGCTTGGCTGGGAAGTCATGGGGGTGCGCAAGGGATGGGCCGGCATGGTCTCCGGCGAGATCGAACCCCTCACCCCGGACCAGGTGTCCGGCATCCTGCATATTGGCGGCACCATCCTGGGTGCGTCCCGCACCAACCCGCTCAAGCGTCCCGAGGACATGCAGGCCTGCCTGGATAACTTCGAGAAATTCGGCCTGGATGCCCTGGTGGTCATCGGCGGGGATGATACTCTGAGCGTGGCCCTGGGCCTGTATGAGCGCGGCGCCAAGGTCGTGGGTATCCCCAAGACCATGGACAACGACGTGGCCGAGACGGAGTACTGCATCGGCTTTGACACGGCGGTCAGCACGGTGGTGGATGCGCTGGACAAGCTCCATACGACGGCCAGCGCGCATCACCGCGTCATCGTGGTGGAGGTGATGGGGCGCGACGCCGGCTGGGTGGCCACCATGGGCGGGCTGGCCGGCGGCGCCGACCTGATCATGATCCCCGAGGTGCCCATGTCGCTGGAGCAGGCGGCGGAGCATGTGCGCCGGCGGTGGGACCGCGGCAAACAGTTCAGCATCATTGTCGTCGCCGAGGGAGCTCGCATTCCCGAAATCGTCACCAAAGAGGAAGAGCTGGGGGAGCGCGATGATTTCGGCCATGTGCGCCTGGACCGCCGCGGCATCGGCGAGACGGTGGCGCGCGAGATCGAGCGCCGCACCGGCTTCGAAAGCCGCTGTGTGGTGCTGGGCCATCTCCAACGCGGCGGCTCGCCCTCAGTGTTCGACCGCGTGCTGGCCACGCGCTTCGGCGTCGGCGCTGTGGAGCTGGTACAACTGGGCAAATTTGGCTATATGGTGGCCCTCAAGGCCAACAAGATCGTCCCCGTGCCCCTGCGTGACGCCCTGGCCTACAACCGCACGGTGGACCTGGAGCTGTACCACCTGGCAGAGATTTTCTATTGATGGTGAGCGATCTCCCGCAGGTTGTAACCTGCGGGAGATGTTTATTCCATCGCCGTCCGCAGGCCAAGCTGATACACCTCGCGGCGCGACCAGCCGGCCTGGCCGGCGATGCGCCGCGAGGCTTCTTTCAGTGAGATGCCCTCTGCCAGCAATCGGGCCAGCTCTTGCCGCACCTGCTCCTCGCTCCAGCGCCGGCCGGCCGTGTTCTCCTCGCTTGCGCCGGCGATGACCAGCGTGAATTCGCCGCGCGGCGCCTGCGTCCGAAAGTGCTCCAGCGCCTGGCTCAGCGTGCCGCGCCAGAATTCCTCATGCACCTTCGTCAGCTCGCGGGCGACGGCCAGGTGCCGATCGCCCAGTATCTCCAGTGCATCTTCCAGCGTCTCTAATAAACGGTGAGGGGCTTCGAAGCACACCAGGGTATAGGGCAGGGAGGCGATGTCAGTCAGGGTCTTGCGGCGGGCAGTGGCGCGGGCCGGCAGAAACCCCAGGAACACGAAGCGATCCGCCGGCAGGCCCGAGGCCGCCAGCGCAGTGGTCACCGCGGAGGGGCCTGGGATGGGGACGACGGGGAAGCCGGCGGCCAGGGCCTCCTGCACCAGGCGGTACCCCGGGTCGGAGATGCCCGGCATGCCGGCCTCCGAGACAACGGCCACATCTCCCTGGGCTAATGCCTGCAGTAGCTCCGCCAGGCGGGCCGGCGGGCTGTGCTCATGGAAGCTGATCAGTGGTGTGGATATCTCGTAGCGCGCCAGAAGCTTGCGCGTGGTGCGGGTATCCTCTGCGGCGATGAGGAAAACCTCTTTCAGCACCCGCAGGGCGCGCAGGGTGATATCCTCGAGATTGCCGATGGGGGTCGCGACCAGGTACAGCGTTCCCATATCCCCTCACCTGTCGATGCCGGCAGACGTGGATGATCATCGAGCGCATGGCCCATCAAAGAGATAGACAATCGGCACGGAATTCATTATAATATGCATAAGAGCAAGAGTATTTCGGAGAATGCGATCCGCCGCGGTTCGGCGTCCACCACGTTGCAGGCGAAGGTCAATCTCCCGGTGAGACCAGGAGACCCATGAGCACACGCGAACATATCCTGGTAGTGGATGATGACAAGGCTCTTCTGCAGGTGCTGGAGCTGACCCTCTCAGAACATGGGTATGAGGTCTCATGCGCCACCAGCGGCCTGCAGGCCCTGCGCCTCATCTTTCAGCGTCAGCCCGACCTGGTTATCCTCGATATCGGCATCCCCGAGCTGAACGGCTGGGATGTCTGCCAGCGCATTCGCGAGATGAGCGATATCCCCATCCTCATCCTGACGGCCTACTGCGAGCAGGAGGACCGCATCAAAGGGTTGACCCTGGGGGCGGATGACTATGTGGTCAAGCCCTTCGATATCCCCGAACTGCTGTTGCGGATACGGGCGATCCTGCGGCGTGCCCGGCCGGCCCTTCCGCCGGCGCTACCCCCGAGCCATCGCTACGATGACGGGCATCTATTGATTGACCTGGACGCGCACCTGGTGCAGTACGACGGCCGGCCCATCCATCTGACGCCGCACGAGTTCGACCTGCTGGCGTGTATGGTGCGGCATGTGGGGAAGACGCTGTCCCCAGATTTCCTGCTCTCCCAGGTCTGGGGGCTGGATATGCCCGGTAAGGCCAATCAGTACATCAAGACATACATCCGGTATCTGCGCAAGAAGATCGAGCCGGACCCCGAGCATCCACGCTATATCCTCACGGAGCGCGGGCTGGGCTACCGTCTGGCGCGCGCCCCGGGGCCTCCGCCGGCCTGACGCCGGCGTTCAGCGGCCGCGCTTTTTGGCCGGCATGATCTGGCTGTGGTACGAACTGCCGGATAAAATCCCCTCCAGGTTGGTGAAGCGCTCGTGGATCTGAATGCCGCCGGCACCGATGCTGAAGCGGTAGATGCCGCGGTCATGGTTCACGCCGCGCATTTTGAGGATGGTCAGCGCCCTCTGCATGGCGCTTTCCACCTCCACATAGCGCAGGAGGATGATGCCGTCCACCACGTAGCCCAGCCGGCCCTCCTCTTCCAGCGTCATGCCCTGCATGCGGTCCTCTACCGTCAGGAACGAGGTGATGCCCTCGCGCTTCAGCCCGTTCACCAGGTGATGGTACACCTCCCGCAGGCGCACCGGGTCCGTGGTGACCCGTTTGAACAGGGATACGCTGTCAATCACGGCGCGCCGCACGTTCCAGTCCTGGATGAAGTCGGCGATCAGGCTCTCGGGAGCCTGGAGGCCGGCCAGGAAGATCTCCGGTGAGGTAA
>JACIWP010000010.1 GCA_014360855.1 Anaerolineae bacterium | reverse complement strand
GTGCTTGGCCACAATGATGTCGGTGATGTTCTTGTGCTCCGATTCCTCGTCGCCGGCGTCCTCGGCGTACAGGAACATCACCACATCCGCGTCCTGTTCGATGGAGCCGGACTCGCGCAGGTCCGCCAACTGCGGCCGCTTGTCCTGGCGCTGTTCGACGGCGCGGGAGAGCTGGGAGAGCGCCACGACCGGCACCTGCAGTTCGCGCGCCAGGGCCTTCAGCGCGCCCGAAATATACGAGATTTCCTGGACGCGGTTCTGTACTGCGAAGTCCGCCCGCATGAGCTGGAGATAGTCTACCACGATGAGGTCCAGGCCGTGTTCGGCATAGAGCCGGCGGGCCTTGGCGCGCATCTCCAGCGGGGAGATGGCCGGCGTGTCATCAATGAATATCGGCGCCTCTGCCAGGATGCCGGCGGATTCCACAAAGAGCGGCCATTCTTCCTCGGTGAGCTGGCCCAGGCGGAGACGCAGGGAGTCAATGCCTGTCTCCATGGAGACGAGGCGCTGGATGAGCTGTTCCGCCGACATTTCCAGGCTGAAGATGGCCACCCGCTGGCCGAATTTGCGCGCCGCGTTGCGCGCGATGCTGAGGGCGAAGCTGGTCTTGCCGGTGCCGGGCCGGCCGGCGACGATGATGAGGTCGGAACGCTGAAACCCGCCCAGGAGCTTGTCCAGTTGATGAAAGCCGGTGGGGATGCCGATGATTTCCCCCTGGTGCCGGTACAGATAGTCCAGCCGCTCGAAATATTCCTCCATGAGCTGGCGCAGGGGGATCAGGTCGCGGCGCAGGCGGCGTTCCGAGACGCCGAAGATGAGCTGTTCGGCGCGGTCAATGATGTTGTCCACGTCCCCGCCGGCCTCGTAGACCATCTGCACGATCTGGCCGGCGGCGGAGATGAGCCGGCGCAGGACAGCCGTACGCTCCACGATGCGGGCGTAGTGCTCCACATGCAGGCTGGTCGGCGTCGTGTTATAGAGCGAGGCCAGATACGACCGGCCGCCCACTTCATCCAACTGCCCGCGGCGCTCCAGCTCCGCGCTGACACTGAGGAAATCTATCGGCTCATTGCGCTGATGCAGGTCCAGGATGGCCTGGTAGATCCAGCCGTTTTTGACGCGGTAGAAATCGTCGGCGCGCAGGATGGGCGCGACCTTGATGACCGCGTCCGGGTCAATTAACAATGAGCCGAGGACTGCTTCCTCGGCTTCGATGTTCTGCGGCGGGAGGTGATCCCCTTCCACGCGCGTCTCAATCATCCCATTCCCTCGTCCAGCTTAGTTTGGGTGGGCAGTCCTTGTGTGTCTCGCCGGCCGGCGCTACTTCTTGTCCTCCTCTTCGTCGCCCAGGTCCAGATTCTCCAGGAATTCCTCGAAGATGGAGAGGTTCTCTTCCTCTTCTTCGGAGAGTTCGGGGGCCTGTTCTGCGGATTCGGAGAGGATGCCGGCCTCGTCCATGACATGGGGAGCCACATAAATGGGCGCCTTGACCCGCACGGCCAGCGCGATGGCGTCGCTGGGGCGAGAGTCAATCTCGTGGCGCTCGCCGTTGACATCCAGGATAATGCGGGCGTAGAAGGTGTCGTCCCGCAGGTCATTGACGACGACGTACTGCACCTCCGCCCCCAGCTCTTCCAGGATGGACTTGAGCAGGTCGTGGGTCAGGGGCCGTGCCATCGGCACGCCCTGGAGCTCAATGGTTATGGAATCCGCCTCGAATGGCCCGATCCAGATGGGCAAATAGCGGTCTCCATCTACTTCGCGCAGCACGACGACGCGGTGTTGGGACATCAGGCTCACCCGGATGCTGTCCACCACCACTCGGATCATTTCATGCCTCCTCATGCGCTGCCTGCCGGCGTGGTCCCGCCGGCTGACATCATTATACCACAGAACGCCCGCCCGGTACAATTGCGGCGGGAAAGAGGGTGTGGGATCGCGGTGTCCCTTTTCCCGGTTCCCGTCCTTCAGGAGCGCAGGAACTGGCGTGCCAGGGCTTCCGCGCTGAGATGAATCATGGTCGGCCGGCCGTGGGGGCAGGTCTGCGGGGAGGATGTGGCTTCCAACCGGCGCACCAGCTCCGTCATTTCCTCGTGGCTAAGGGTTTGGCCGGCCTTCACGGCGCCGCGCTTGCACACCGCGGCCATGACAGCGGCATCTTTGCGGCGTGCCAGTGGGGTTTCCCCGCGCTCCAGCTCTTCCAGCACCTCATAGAGCGCTGTGCGGGGGTCCTGCCGGCCGGCCAGCACCGCCGGCACAGCCCGCAGGAGGAACGCGCCTTCGCCGAACGGCTCCAGCTCGAAGCCGGCCCAGCGCAGTTCCTCGTCATACGTGTGTATGACATCCTGCTGACGCAAGTCCACCGGCACCACCTGCGGCTCCAGCAGGGCCTGGGAGAGGGGGGTGCCGGCGGTCGCCTGGGAGAGCATCTGCTCGTACAGGACGCGCTCATGCGCTGCGTGCTGGTCAATGAGGTACAGCCCGTCGGGGCCCTCGGCGATGATGTACATCTGCCGCACCTGGCCGACGACGCGCAGGATGGGGAGCCGGGGCGGGGGAGTGCCGGCCGGCTCAGGGGCGGGCTCCTCGGCCGGCGGGATGAGGCGCAGGGCATGTTCGACCGCGCTCCGGCCGGCGCTCATCAGCATCTGCTGGCGGGCGACGATTTCCGCGGATGGGCTGGGCCGCTCTCCCCAGCCAGGGACGTGGAACTGGGGGGCGGCCGGCGCTTGCTGGACCAGGGCGGCGCGCACCTGGCGCTGGACGGCGCGGAAGACCTCGCCGGCGGCGCGGAAACGCACCTCGGTCTTGGTGGGGTGCACGTTCACATCCACCTCCGCCGGGTCGAGGTGGATTTGCACGACGGCGATGGGGAAGCGGTTGGCCGGCAGGAGGGTGTGATAGGCCTGCAGGACGGCATAGGCCAGCGCTTTATCCCGCACCCAGCGGCCGTTGACGAAGAACACCATGTGTCGGCGGTCGGCGCGATGGAGCGCCGGCGGGCTGACGTACCCCGATACCATGACCGGAGAAGGTTCCTCCGCGGTGCTCTGGATGGGGAGCAGGGCGCTGGCGGTCTCCGGCCCGTGTATCTCTAGGAGCACATCCAGCAGGTTGCCCGTGCCGGGGGAGCGGAGGATGGGCCGGCCGTTATGGATCAGGGAAATGCGGCGCGTCGGGTAGGCCATGGCGTAATAGGTGACGATCTCCTGGATATGGCCGGCCTCGGTCAGCGGGGAGCGCAGAAACTTGCGCCGCGCCGGCACGTTGAAGAACAGGTTCTCGACCGTAATGCTGGTGCCGGGCGGCCGGCCCACCGGGCGCCGGCGCACAATTTCGCCGGCTTCCAGGGAAAGCTGTGTGCCGACTTCCTCATCCGCGGAGCGGGTGGACATCTCCACCCGGGAGACGGCGGCGATACTGGCCAGCGCCTCGCCGCGAAACCCGAGGGTGACGATGCGGTTCAGGTCATCCACGTCGGAGAGCTTGCTGGTGGCGTGACGGGCGAAGGCCAGCTCCACCTCGCCGGCGGGGATGCCGCATCCGTCGTCAGAAACGCGGATCAGACGCAGGCCTCCCTCTTCCACCTCGACCTGGATGTCCCGCGCGCCGGCGTCAATGGCGTTTTCCAGCAGTTCTTTGACCACCGAGGCCGGCCGTTCCACCACTTCGCCGGCGGCGATGCGGCTGGCCACTTCCGGGGGCAGGATGCGGATGGGCATGGGTCCTCCTGTGTAGGCGTTTCCTGGCGCCCATATTGTACCACAGCCGGCGCGGGGCGGGAAAGAGCGGAAAGGGGCCGGCGCGCGTGCGCGATGGGCGAACTTATGGTATACTGGGAGTGAACACTCGCCAAAGGCGTCAGCGGAAGGCCATGCAGTACTACTGCCCAGTATGTTTTGCCCCGGTGGAGCGCGATGCCGTTCGCTGTCCTGCTTGTGGGGTCGACATCGCCGCATGGGAACAGAACCATACGTTTACTGAGCGCCTCGTCCACGCCCTGCGGCACCCAAACCCGGAGGCGCGCATGTCGGCCATCATTACCTTGGGGAACCGCGGGGAGGCCGGCGCCGCGCTCCCGCTGGCCGAATGTGCCCTGGCATACCCTCATGATGTGGTGCAGGGGCTGGCGGTGGTGGAAAGCCTGCGCCGGCTTCCGGACAGCCCGGAAAAAGCCGCGGCGCGCGAGATGCTCCGCCGGCATCCCTCCCGCATCATCCGTCAGGCGGCGGAGGGCATCGGCACTACCAGCGGTACAGCCAGAGGAGGACCTGCCATGCGCTTGAGCTGTCTACCGGTCTCATTCTTCCAGGACATTATTGAAGGGCGCATGTCCATCGGCGAATGGGCGCGCATCGGCGCGGAGGTCGGGCTGGACGGCATTGACATCTCTGTGCTCTTTCTGAGGAGCCTGGAGCCGGCCTATCTGGCGGAAGTGCGGCGTTCCATTGAGGAGGCCGGCATGCGGCTGGTGATGGTCACTTCTTACCCCGATTTCACTCATCCGGAGCCGGCGGAGCGCCAGCGTCAGATTGAGCAGGAGCGGGCCTATATCCGCGCCGCCGGCCTGCTGGGGGCGGAGCTGATACGCGTCACCGCCGGCCAGGCCCATCCCGGCCTGGATGAGCGGGACGGCATCCGCTGGGCGCTGGAGGGACTGCTGGCCTGCGAGGACGCCGGCAAAGAGGCCGGCGTGCGCCTGGTGCTGGAAAACCACGGGAAACCAGGCTGTTGGCAGTACACGGACTTTGACCAGCCCACCCATATCTTCCTGGAGCTGGCCAGGGGCATTCGCGGCACCACCATTGGCATCAATTTCGACACCGCCAATCCCATCGCCTACGGGGATGATCCCCTGCCCATCCTGGAGCAGGTGATCGATCAGGTGGTCAGCATTCACGCCGCCGATACCAGCACGCGCGGCGCGCTGAATCATGTGCTGTTGGGCACCGGCCTGGTGCCGTTCGGCGATATTTTCGCCTTCCTGAAGCGGCACGGCTTTGCCGGCTGGATATGCATGGAGGAGAACAGCCGGCTGGGCGTGGACGGAGTGCGCCGCGCCGCGGCGTTCATCCGCGCGACATGGGAGGCCGCCGGCACGTGAAAGACGCCTATCTGACGCCATCGAGGTAGCCAGCATGATCCCACCAGAGCTTGTGATTGTGCGCGGCGCCGGCGACCTGGGCAGTGCGGTCGCCTGGTGCCTGCATACCGTCGGTTTTCGCGTGGTCATTACCGAGGCGCCCGTCCCAATGGCCGTGCGCCGCACCGTCGCTTTCTGCGACGCGGTCTATGACGGCCGCGCGCAGGTCGAGGGTGTCACGGCCCGGCTGGCCAGCAGTGTGGAAGATGTGGACGCCATCCTTGCCGCCGGCGATATTGCCCTGATGGTGGATCCGGACCTCTCGCAGGCCCTGCGCTTGGCGCCGCTGGCAGTGATTGACGCCATTATGGCCAAGACCAATGTCGGCACGCGCATGGATATGGCCCCCATCGTCATCGGGTTGGGGCCGGGCTTCGCCGCCGGCCGCGATGTGCATGCGGTCATCGAGACCAACCGCGGCCATTACCTGGCCCGCATCATCTGGGAAGGGTCTGCCCAGCCGGACACGGGGGTGCCGGCGCCGGTGGAAGGGCATGCCGAGGACCGCGTCCTGCGCGCGCCGGCCGCCGGCCGGGTGCATTGGGAATGCGACATCTGCAGTATCGTGCGCGCCGGGCAGGTGCTGGGAGAGGTGGCCGGCCGGCCCGTGCTGGCGCCCTTTGATGGCGTACTGCGCGGCGCGATTCGCGAGGGCACGGAGGTGCCGGCGGGCATCAAGATCGGCGATGTGGACCCGCGCCTGGACGTCCAGGCGTGCTATACCATCTCCGATAAAGCGCGCGCCATCGCCACATCCACCCTGCACGCCCTGCTTATCCTGGCCCGCCGGCTGGAACGCCGGTGCTGAGGGCGGAGGACGGACGGATGGAAGAGGTCTTCGCCGCTCTGAAGGAGGCCGTTGACGCCGGACAGACGGTCGCGCTGGCGACCATCATCCGCACCGCCGGCTCGACCCCGCGCGAGGTCGGTGCCAAGATGATGATCCATCCCGAAGGGCGGCACGCCGGCACTGTCGGAGGAGGATGCGGCGAGGCGGAGGTCCTGCGTCAGGCCCTGGATGTCATCGCCAGCCGGCAGGCGGCGATTGTGCGCGTGGACCTGACCGGGGAAATATCGCTGGAGAGCGACGGCATTTGCGGTGGAGTGATGGAGGTGCTGGTGGAGCCCTGGCCGCCGGCGGATGAGGAGCCAGCGCAGTGGAGGCCACTGCTGGAGCGGCTGGCGGGCGGGGAAGCGGCCGGCCCATGGGCGCTGGCGACGCGACTGCCGCCTGCTCCCGTCCAGCATTTGCTGATTACCCCTGACGAACTGGATGCCATACAGGAACGCTCCCATGCCTTTGACAGGGCTGTCGAGCGCCTGCTGACAGAGCGGCGTTCGGGCCTGGTGACCCTCCCCGAAAGCGGCGAGACATGGTTTGTGGATGTGCACCGCGCCCGTCCGACAGTGGTCATCGCCGGCGCCGGCCACATCGCCGTGCCCCTGGCGCAGATGGCGAAAGTGCTGGACTTTCGCGTCATCGTCATTGACGACCGCCCCACCTTCGTCAATCCGGCCCGCTTCCCGACGGCCGACCAGCTTATCTGCGATCATTTTGACAAGGCACTGCGTTCACTGCCCATTGACCCCGATACTTATATCGTCATCATCACCCGTGGGCATCAGCACGACGTGACCTGCCTGCGGGCGGTTATCCGTTCGCCGGCCGGCTATATCGGCATGATCGGCAGTCGCCGGCGGGTGCGCGGCGTTTTCGAACTGCTGGAGCAGGAGGAACGCATCCCGCGCGAGCTTTTGGAGCGGGTACACGCCCCCATTGGATTGGATATCGGCGCCAAAACGCCGGCGGAGATCGCCCTCTCCATCCTGGCGGAAATCGTGAAGGTGTACCGCGGAGGGCAGGCGGTTTCACTCTCCCAGTATTTGCGCGGCCAGCGGCCGGGGGTCGCGGCCGGCCGCGCCTGAACGTTTGCCATCAATCCTGTGCGCAAGGAGATAGATACCATGGACAACCTGCACATCGCTGTTATCGGAGCCGGGCCGGGCGGCTATGTGGCCGCTTTGCGGGCCCGTCAGCTTGGCGCCCGCGTGACCCTGATCGAGCGGGAGCGCGTCGGCGGGGTGTGTTTGAACTGGGGATGTATCCCCACCAAGGCGCTTCTCCGCACCGCGGAGGTACTGCATACGGCGCGCGAGGCGGAGAAGTTCGGGGTGAAGACCGGCGCGGTGGAGCTGGATTGGAAGAAGGCGCAGGAGCGCAAGGACCAAGTGGTGGCCCAACTGGTGGGTGGGGTGGAAGTGCTCCTGCAGAAGGCCGGCGTCGAGATCATCCAGGGCGAAGCGCGCTTCAGCGAGCCGTGGAAACTGCATGTCAGCACCCCACAGGGCGTGGAGGTACTGCGGCCCACCCGCATCATCATCGCTACCGGTTCCAGCCCTATGAGCCTGCCCATCCCGGGCATTGACCTGCCGCAGGTCATCGGCAGTACGGAGGCGCTGTCCCTGCAGGAACTGCCGCGCCGGCTCCTTATCATCGGCGGCGGAGCGATCGGCGTGGAATTCGCCGCGCTCTTCGGCATCTGCGGCGTGGAAGTGACCCTGGTGGAGCTTCTGCCGCGGCTGGTGCCCACCGTGGACCATGACATCGGCGAGGCGCTGGCCTGGACCTTGGGCCAGCAGGGCATCGCCGTGCACACTGGTTCGCGGGTAACCCGCATCGCGCCGGCGGGCGGCGCGGTGACCTGCACCGTGGAGGGGCCGCAGGGCACCTTCGATGTCACTGTGGATAATGTCCTCCTGGCGGTGGGGCGGAAACCGAACGTCGAGGGCCTGGCGCTGGATGTGGCCGGCGTCCATTATTCGGCCAAGGGCATCGCGGTCAACAACCGCATGGAAACCAACGTGCCAGGGATTTACGCCATTGGGGATGTCGTGGGCGGTTCGATGCTGGCGCATGTGGCGATGCGGCAGGGGGTGGTGGCGGCCGAGAACGCCTGCGGCAAAGAGAGCTTTATCAATTACAAAGCGGTGCCGGCGTGCATCTTCACCATCCCGGAGGCGGCGACGGTGGGAATGAGCGAGGAGCAGGCGCGCCAGGCCGGCCATGACGTGATGATCGGCAAATTCGCCCTGGTGAACAACGGCAAGGCCGTGGCCGCCGGCGAGTTCAACGGCTTCATTAAGATCGTGGCCGACCGGCGCTTCGGCGAGATACTGGGCCTGCACATCGTCGGGCCGCATGCCAGCGACCTGATCCTCGAGGGCACCCTGGCCATCAACCTGGAGGCCACGCTGGAGGAGATTGACACCACCATTCACGCCCACCCAACGCTGGGAGAAGCTGTTGTGGAGGCGGCGCTGGCCGCTCAGGGCCGTGCCCTGCATGTGCCGGCGAAATAGCCCGGGTTCAGAAGGTAAGATGTGTTACGGAAGAGCCGGCGGCATCGGCGATAATTAGGTTATATCGCCTCGGATGATATAATGTACGGAGGTTCCGCATGCCGAAAAATGACCTGACCTTTCTGCTGGGCGGCGAGGCCGGCCAGGGCATCGAGTCCAGCGCCACCGGCTTTGCCAAAGCGATTGCGCACGCCGGCCTCCACATCTTCGACCTGCGCGATTACCGCTCCCGCATCCGCGGCGGGCATAACTTCGCCCAGATCCGGGTGAGCGCGGAGCCCCTCACCTCCCATCGGGAGACTGTGCATGTCCTGTTGGCCATGACCGAGGAAGCGGTGCGCCGGCATTATCCCCAGGTCCCCGCCGGCGGCGCCATCCTCTATGACGAAGCCCTGCCGGTGGAGGATGCCATCTGGGAAGCGGTGCAGGCCCGGGGCGTTCAGCGCTTCCCCGTGCCGCTCCGCAAAATCGCCGAGGAGATCGGCGGCGCGGTGGTGATGATGAATACCGCCGCCACCGCCGCGGCCGCCGGCGTCACCCGATTCCCCTTCTCGTACATCGAGGAGATCATCCGCGTCAACTTCGGCAAGCGGGGCGAGGCCATGGTCAGCGCCAACCTGAAAGTGGCGGATGCCGCTTACCGCTATGCCCTGGAGCATTACGCCGGCAGTTTTGACCACACGATCGAGCCGATCCCGGGCGCGCCGCCCAGGATGCTTTTGAACGGCAACGAGGCATTCGCCTTTGGCGCGGTGGCCGGCGGATGCCGCTTCGCCGCCGGCTATCCTATGACGCCGGGTTCGCCGGTGTTGGAGTGGCTGGCCGGCCATGCTAATCAGTACGGCCTGGTGGTCAAGCACACCGAGGACGAGATCGCGGCCATCTGCATGGCGGTGGGCGCCGGCCATGTGGGGGCGCGTGCGCTGGTCCCGACCTCGGGCGGCGGCTTTTCCTTGATGGTGGAGGCGCTGGGCTTTGCCGGTATGTCCGAGACGCCGGTGGTCATCTACAACGCACAGCGCCCCGGCCCGTCCACCGGCCTGCCGACCCGCCAGGAGCAGGGGGACCTGCTTTTCAGCCTGTGGGCGTCGCAGGGCGAGTTCCTGCGGGTGGTGCTGGCGCCTGGCACCCATGAAGAGGCGTTCGAGGCCGGCTGGCGCTCCTTCAACCTGGCGGAGACCTATCAGACCCCCGTCATTGTGCTGGGGGATCATTTCCTGGCGACTTCCTCCCGCACCCTGGAGCCAGAGGCCCTGGACCTTTCCGCGGTGCAGGTGGAGCGCGGCAAACTGCTCTCGCCGGCGGAGCTGGATGCGCTGGAAGGGGAGTATTACCGCTATGCGATTACCGAGGACGGGGTTTCTCCGCGCGCCGTGCCCGGCCATCCCAAGGCGGTGTATGTGGGCGAGGGCAACGAGCACGACTACCAGGGCCGCATCGCCGAGGAGATCGAGGACCGGGTGGCGCTGAATGCCAAGCGACTGCGAAAGCTGGAGACCGCGCGTCAGAGCATGCGCCCTCCGAAGCGCTACGGGCCGGCGGAGGCGCCGGTGATGCTGGTGGGATGGGGTTCCACGGTGATGCCGGCGCTGGAGGCCCTGCGCATCCTCAACGCGGAGCGCCCGACCGCCCAGTATCTGCACATCACCGACGTGTGGCCGTTCCCGGCCGAGGCCGTGGCGCAGGCGTTGGGGGAGGCTCGCGTGACCATTGCGGTGGAGAACAATGCCTTGGGCCAGATGGCGCGGCTGATCCGGCAGGAAACCGGCATCCGCCTGGAACACTTTATCAGCAAATACGACGGCCGGCCCTTCTCCCCGGAGTACATCGTGCGCGGCGTCAGGGAGGTGCTCCATGCCTAGCATGAAAGATTTACAGGGGCGCGATCGCCCAACCTGGTGCCCGGGGTGCGGCGATCACGGCGTGCTGAACGCGGTCAAGCTCGCCATGGTGAATTACAACATCGAGCCGCATCAGCTCCTCATCGTGACCGGCATCGGTTGTGGGAGCAAACTGCCGCAGTACATGTGGGTCAACGGCCTGCACACCCTGCACGGCCGCGATATCCCCATCGCCACCGGCGCCAAACTGGCCAATCACAAGCTGTATGTGATGACTGTTTCGGGAGATGGGAATACCTACGGCATGGGGTTGAGCCATCTCCTGCATGCGGCGCGCCGCAACATCAACATCACCTCTGTGGTGCAGAACAACCAGGTGTACGGTCTGACCAAGGGGCAGTATTCGCCGACCAGCGAGACGGGAACAGTGACCAAGACCTCTCCGCCGCCGGCCGGCGCGATCGAACAGCCGGTGCGGCCGCTGGCGCTGGCCCTCATCGCCGGCGCGACCTTCGTCGCGCGCGGCTTTGCCAAGGACCCGCGCTACCTGGCGGACATCATCGGCAAGGCGCTCATGCACCGCGGCTACGCCCTGATCGACGTGTTGCAACCCTGCGTGACCTTCAACCGCGTCAATACCTACGACTGGTACTCGGAACGGGTGTACAAGGTCGAGGAACAGCCGGGCGGCTATGACCCGACGGATTTTGCCGCGGCGCTGGAGAAGGCGCAGGAGTGGGGGGACCGCATCCCCATCGGCATCCTGTATCAGGTGGAGCGCCCGACCTACGAGGATCATCTGCCGGCCATCCGGGAGCAGTCCCTCGTCGAGCTGGGCGTGCATCGGGATATGGCGGAGCTGGAGCGCCTCAAGCGGGAGTTCATGTAGGGGGATGCGATGTCCCAGGCAATTGAGGAAATGCCCTGCATTGTCCGGCTGGAGGTCCAGCCGGCGCCGGACCGCCGGCGGGTGCATTTCATGGTCGAAGCGGACGGGCTGGAGCCGCCGTTCCCCTATCTGGAGCTGAGCGTGCTGGCCCCCGATGGTCAGGAGGTCGGGAGCATGCTGGTGATGGGGGTGATGGAGCCGGAGACGCGGCTGACGGTGCACGTTCGCCCGCCGGCGCCGGAAGGGGAGCGCCGGCCGTACCTGGCGCGCGGCCGGCTGTTCTACGGCGCGGAGGGGGAGGAAGAGCGGACCTTTTCCGTGATGGAAACACCCTTCACGTTCTGATGGGATGCCTCAGAGACGCCAGTGACAGTCACCTCCAAGGTGACTGTCACTGGCGTTTTCTTCTTTGACTACCTTCGGGCGCCGGCGCAGAAGCGGATGAGGCCGTACTGGCCGTTGATGCGCCAGCGGGGGTCTTTGGCATCCAGCTCCGCCACGCGCTCCTCCGTCAAATCCACGATGACCTCGGCTTTGGCGGTGCGCAGGGTGACGAAGGGGGCGGGGAAATAGCGCGTGCGCTCCTCCAACGAATCGGTGGGCGGCCAGCGGCGGTCGTCCAGGAGCCGGCGGTAATTGGCATCCCCTTTTAGGAGCACCAAGTCGGCCTCCGCCAACTGCCGGCGCAGGTCGTCCGGCATATAGGCGAAGCTGTACGCGCTGACCCAAAAGGGATGGGTCACCAACTGCAGGCGGTCGCGGGAGATGGCATTCATCAGCCGGCTGGCCATGGGGGCCAACCTCGGCCGATTCATCATGGCCTCCAGGGCGTGGATGACGTCCTGCGGCATGGCATCCGACACAAAGAACGGCTGGGGCTTCAGGTGGAAGACGATCCGCTCCAGATGCCAGATGGTCAGCAGATGGTCGGCCAGCGCCAGGTCGAACAGCAGTTCCAGGCCGGCGTTGTCCAGGATGAAGTCCACCCGTCGGACGCGGTGGTTGCGGGTGAAGTGCTCCAGGACCTGCGGGCGGTGGTCGATCAGGATGCGTTCACTGGTTTCATCGGCCAGGCCGGCGTGGGCCGATTCCGCCACTTCCTTGATGCTCAGGTCGGCGCGGTTGCCCCACAGGTCCAGCAGGAGCAGTTCGTTCAGGCGCGGCAGGTGCTCTGTCGGGAGCCGGCCGAGGGCGCGCTCGAAGCTTGCCCAGCTCTGACTGCGAGGGCCCAGCTCCTGCTCCTTGTACGGTGCGAAAGGGTCTCGGCCCTGCCAGGAGCCGGGCTGGAAATAGCGTGTGGCTTCCAGGACGCGGCGGTAAAAGTACGCTTCCGCCGGGTACCAGGGGAGCTGGAACCAGTTGCGGCCGATGAAGCGCGACCAGACCTCGTCCCATGCCGCGCGGTCCGGCGTCATCTCGGCCAGCCGGCGCACCGGCAGTCCGTGCGTGATCTCGCGCTTCAGGCTCATAAGGGCGGCGCGAATTTCGGGCGGGAAAGGATTGAGCCGGCATAATTCGTCCAGGAAGGCCGGCAGGCGGTTGCGAAAGGTGTCCTCAGCGAACGAGCCAGGATCGGAGGTCATCAGGGGCGGGGGAAGGGTGTCGGTTCCGAAGGGTGTCAGCGGCATCGTTGAAGCTCCTGTGAATGATTCCGTTTAGGATTCGCCGGCGCGCACCAGCACCCACATCACGGCGTCGAAGGCGATCTGCCGGCGGCGGGAGCGCTCGCGGGTGTACGGTTCGCCGGTCACGTCGCTCAACCGGACATAGGCCGGCTGGACCGTGGAGAAGGCATAGACCCCCAGCGAGACCCATTCGTCGTAGTATTCGGATTGATTGACCTCCACCACGGCCTCTCCCCGCCGGTGGACGATTTTGTAGCGGGCACGGCGGGTGGTGGCGTTGCGGCTGGGGATAAAGGCAAAGACCTCATACAGGCCGGTCTTGGGGATGACCGGTTTCCAGATGGCCCAGCAGTCCTCGCCCTGTTCCTCGGAGACGGTCCACGTCCAGTAGCAGTGGCCGTCATAGCCGACGTCCCCCTCGAACCAGAAGCGGGAGTCGGAGCGGGAAAAGCCGGCGCCGACATCATCCACTGCCACGACCAGGCTCTCGTAGTTGGGGCGGTGACTGCGGATGAAATCGGTGGGGTGCAGGTAGAAGCGCAGGACATCCTCCCGCGGCAGGTTCCACTGGTCGGGCGGCATCAGGTGGGCGCGCACCTCGAAGTGCAGGTGCGCCGGCCCTTTGGGATTGCCGTCCTTGTCAATCATATGGCCGATGGTGCCGATCTGGTCGCCTCTGCGCACCAGGTCGTCCTTTTTCACCAGGATGTCCTTCAGGTGGGCGTATTGGGTCCAGATGCGCCGGCCGTCCCGCAAGCGGTGCTCGAGGAGCACGATATTGCCCCAACTGGGATAACGCCCCAGCTCCAGCACACGTCCGTGCGCCGCGGCGTAGACCGGGTCGCCCTCGTCGGTATCGCCGCCGCCCACGCCGTTCCAGTCCTCGCCGGTGTGCCAGGCGCCGAAGCGCTGATAATAGCTTTCCTCGGCCAGGCCGGCGGCGACGTAATACCCCACGCCGTCCGGCTTGCCCACCGGAAAATCGAAACCGTCGGCGACCTGCGGCTGGCGGGGGCGCCGGCCCAGCCGACCAATGGCCTCGGCCATCTCGCGCGTCACCTCGAAGTTGGGCCGACCGCCGGCGCCGCTCCAATCCTCTGTCCCGCCGAGGATGTAGAGCGCACTGCCCATGACGTAGTCATGTTTTTCCAGCTCGCGGAGCCATTCCAGGTAGATGGGGATTTTCTCCGCCGGCGAGCGGCCGGGGGTCGCATCGCCGAACTCCGTGATGATGATGGGCATCTGCGGCGCCAGATAATGGGCATAGGTGTAGCACTTGCCGTAATAGGGGTGCAGGTGCTGATCCCCCTGCCAGTAGCAGTGCACGCCCCAGGCGTCGAACTTCAGGATGGTGGGCAGGGCGCGGTTCCAGAATTCGGTGTAGCGGTGCGGGGCCTGGCCGGGAAAGACCCAACGCGCCCAGGGGAAGCGCCGGCGCAGAGCGGCCAGCACTTCCTCGGCCCAGGCGATGAAGCGGTCGATATCGGCGTCGGAAGAGCCGAAGCCCTCGCTGTAGCCGGCGGCCTGCGGGTCGAGGTTCGGCTCGTTGTGCACCTCGAACCAGGTCACGTATGGCCGCAGTTCCTCAATGCGGGGGGCGAAGTGCTCGACGAAATCCGCCGGGCTCCACGCTCCGCCGTTCATATCGGCAAAAAGGCGCGCCACGATGAGGGCATCCGGATGCTCCTGCCGCAGACGGCGGTGCACCGCCACCTGGTCGAAGCGCGGCGCCGGAAAGACCAGCGTTTTGATGGTCTCGGGGCGCGCCAGCTTCAGGATGGCGAAGTGCTCCTCCGCCGGCGGTTCCCAGTAGCGGTTCGAAAAGTGAATGCCCACGTTCATGACTGTGCCTCCAGGTTCAGCGGGGTGCTCCCACCGGGATCAGGTAGAGCGGCGTTTCATCCGCGCCCAGCCCCAGCACGGCGCGCACCTGCTCGTCATAAAAGGCGCCGATCGGCACCGCCCCCAGACCCAGGGCGATCGCCTGCAGGAGCAGGTTCTGGGCGGCATGGCCGGCCTCCAGGTGCACATAGCGCTCCGCGCGTGGGCCGTATTTGGCGGCGGTGCGCTCATATACGGCGGCGATGACGAAGACCGCCGGCGCTTCGTACACGGGGCGCTGGCGCACAGCCGCGTCCCCCAGGGCAGAGCGGCGGTCGCCGGCGGCGGTGCGCCGCAGTGCATGCTGGTGGGGCAGATAGTGGTACACGCCCTCGGGCAGGACGACGTATACTTCCAGCGGGTAGAGGGCGCCGGCGGAAGGGGCGGTGCGGAAGCCCTGCGGCGAGGTGATGCCCTGCGCCGCCCACAGGAGCTGGCCGATTTCCTCCCATGTCAGGGAGCGTGGCCCGTACTCGCGCACGGAGCGCCGGCGGGCCAACGCCTCCTCGAGGGAGAGCGGACCCTGCTGGCGCGGCGCCGGCAGGGTGATGACCTCTTCCGCTTCCGTCGTCGCGGGGGCGGGGGCCGGCGCGGCCCTACAGCCGGCCACGAGCATGATGCACAGCCCTGCTACCAATGCCAGGATACCGCCTTTCCGCCGCACCGCGTTTTCTCCTCTGCCGGCCGCGCGGTCTCACCTTTTGGAGTATACCTGGATGAAGCGCTGGAAGGAGCGGTCGTAGGTGCGCTCCACTTCGGGAGGGAAGGCGCAGGCCGGCAGTTCCTGATGCGCCAGATGATAGGCCAGGCACTCACAGCACAGCCCTTTGCGCGGGCAGGGTTCCCAGGTACAGTTACAGCGCTTTAGGTTGCGCTCCTGTTTGCACTCCATCGTCATCCTCCATCGAGCCTGCCGTGCTGGGCCAATTATAGCATGGGGCCGGAAGGGAGCGCAATCCGCCGATTTGCGCGATTTCAGCGACTGTGGTATAAACCTGACAAAATTGCATAGGTTTTTGGTTGCTCTCTTATCCAGAGAGGTGGAGGGACCGGCCCTGTGAAGCCTCGGCAACCAGACCGTTGAACCACGGCGGTTCGGCGGTCCAGGTGCCAATTCCGGCAGGGGCATGCATGATGCGTGCCCTTGGAAGATGAGAGGGTATGGCGAAGATGCTGCTGCCTTCTCATACCGACGAATCCCTGGGGCAGCAGCTTTTTATGTCCTGAAACGGACTCCTCGGGCCGGCGGTGCTTCTCGGATAAGGCGGCGAGGATATTTTTATTGGCAAGGAGGTTGCGATGACAGAAGAGAACACCCGGCCGGCCACCTCCCGCGGTTTTTCCACCCGTGCGGTGCACGCCGGCGAATCCCGTCAGAAGCCTTACGGCTCGCTGACCACGCCGATTATCCAGACATCCACCTATACCTTCGAGAACAGCCAGGCCGTTATCGCCCACATGCAGAGGAAGATGGCCGAACTGCCCCTCCAGCGCGGGGAATACGGCCGCTATACCAACCCCACCCGCGAGACGGTAGAGCGCAAGCTGGCCGAGCTGGATGGGTGCGAGGAGGCCATGCTGGTGGCCTCAGGCATGGCGGCCATCACCACCGTCTTCCTGACCCTGCTTTCCGCCGGCGACCACCTCATCATCACCGAGGACTGCTACCGCAAGACGCGGGAGTTCGCCCTGGCGTTCCTGCGCCGGCTGGGCATCGAGGTCACCTTCGTGCCGGTGGAGGACCTGGAGGCGCTGGAAGCCGCCGTCACGCCGCGCACGCGCCTCATTTTTACGGAACTGCCGACGAACCCGTACCTGCGGGTAGTGGACCTGCCGCGGCTGGTGGAGATCGCCCGCCGGCACGGCTGTCTGCTGGCAGTGGACAGCACCTTCGCCACGCCCTTCAACATCCGGCCGGCGGAATTCGGCGCCGATCTGGTGATCCACAGCGGCACCAAGTACCTGGGCGGGCACAACGACCTGCTGGCCGGCTCGGTGGCGGGGCCGGCGGAGATCATCCACAAGCTCAAGGACGCCCAAAACATGCTGGGACCGACCATTGACCCGCACGCCGCCTATTTGCTCCTGCGCGGCATCAAGACCCTTTCCCTGCGCATACAGCGCCACAACGAGAACGGCCAGCGGGTGGCGGAGTTCCTGGAATCTCACCCGGCGGTGCGGCGGGTCTTTTACCCCGGTCTGCCCTCGCATCCGGACCATGCCATCGCCAAAAAGCTGATGGCTGGCTTCGGCGGGGTGGTCAGCTTCGAGATCGAAGGGGATATGGAGCGCACCATGCGCTTTATCGACGCGCTGAAGATCCCGTACGTCGGGCCGAGCCTGGGCGGTGTGGAGTCCATTATCGAACAGCCGGCGCTGATGTCCCATTTCGCGCTGGACAAGCAGGAGCGCGAGCGCATGGGCATCAAGGATGAGCTGGTGCGCTATGCCCTGGGCATCGAGGATGCGGACGACCTGATCGCCGATTTACAGCAGGCGCTGGATTCCATCCTGTGAGCGGCCGGCGCGAGGAGGTGAGCACATGATCGTGATGAAATTCGGGGGGACTTCGGTAGGCGACGCGGGGCGTATGTCCGCCGTCATGGATATCATCGAGTCGTATCTGTCGCGCGAGCCGGTTATCGTCGTCTCTGCCATGAGCGGGGTGACCAATCTGCTGATCGAGGCGGCGCGTGCGGCCAGCCGCGGTGAGGACAGAGTCTATCGCGAGGCCAAGGCGACGCTCCTGGAGCGGCACCTGCAGGTGGTGGACCAGCTTCTGGCGCGCAGTGTGGAGCGGGTGGAGGTGGCCGGCCTTATTGAGGACCGCCTGCACGATTTTGAACTGCTCTGCCGGAGCATCGCCGTGCTCGGGGAAATCACCCCGCGCGGCTACGATGCTGTCTCCTCCATCGGCGAACAGCTCTCGGCGCGCATCCTGGCGGCGGCGCTCTCGGCGCGCGGCATTCGGGCGCGCGATATCGTTGCCACACAGCTCATTATCACCGATGACCATTTCGGCGCGGCGCGTCCCATCATGGACCTCACCCGGGAACGCGTGCAGGCCTTGATCCCGCCCCTGCTGGAGCGCGGCATCGTGCCGGTGGTGACCGGCTATGTCGGGGCGACGAAGGAGGGAGTTACCACCGTGCTGGGGCGGGGTGGAAGCGACTACTCGGCCGCCATCCTCGGCGCCTGTCTGGGGGCAGAAGAGGTGCAAATATGGACCGATGTGGACGGCATCCTGACGGCGGATCCGAATATCGTGCCGGAGGCGCACACGCTGGACGAGCTGAGCTATGAGGAGGCGGAGGAGCTGGCCTATTACGGCGCAGATGTCCTGCATCCCAAGACGGTCGCGCCGGTGCATCAGGCCGGCATCCCCCTGCGCATCCTTAACAGCTTCAACCCATCACACCCTGGCACGTTGATCACCAGCTCACCGTCGCCGAACCGCCGGGCCATGCCGGCCATCATCTCTACCAAAGGATTGAGCCTCATCGGCATCGCCGGCAACAGCCAGGAATGGGGGCCGCTGGTAGGGGCGCGCGTGCTGGAGAGCCTGGCGGATGCCGGCGTGGATATCCTGCTCTTCACCCAGCCGCTTTCGGAACGCAGTCTGAACCTGGTGGTGCGCCGGCAGGACCAGCGGCACTGTGTGCGCGTGCTGGAGCATGCCCTCTCGGGCGAATTACAGCGGGGCGTCATCTCGCACATCGGTGTGCGCGAGGAGGTCGGCACGATTTCGGTGGTCGGGCGCACCAGCGCCCAGCCGGCGCAGACGGTGCCGCGCGCCTTTGCCGCGTTGGGCCGGCGCGGCACGCGGATCATTTCCGTCGCCCAGTCGGCCAGCGAGTATAACATCTCGTTCGTGGTGCCGGAGGCAGATGTGGACGACACCGTGCGCTATATCCACGCCGAGCTGGGATTGGACACGGCCGGCGGGTTATAGCATAATCTCTGCTTGCGATATGTGCTCACTACGGAGGACACTATGCTGCACATCTTCGGACCTGCCAGCATGGCAGAATTGTTCGGCGATTTCATTGTGTACCGCCGGCTGGAGCCGTCTGACCCCCGACTGCCGGCGCTGGAGCAGTTGTGGAAGGAACTGGGCTGGCCGGCCTACCGCATCCCGCGCAAGGCGGAGCCGGAATATGCGCTGGTGGTGGCGCGCATCCTGGAGGCGGCGCGCCGGCTGGATGCGCCGCAGACGCGGCTGAAGCGCCTGATATTCCTGGGCGACACTTACATGAACGACGGCAATGCCTTCGCCAACCTGTGTGCCGCCGGCGGCTGGGAAGGGCTGGCCTTTATCGGCGCCGACAAGCCGGCAGAGCCGCCGCAGTGGCGCGTCGAGGGGCGCGTTTTCCTGTCCAACCGCTGGGCCGGCCTGGCGGAGTTCCTGGAATATGCCCGCCGGCAGGGCTTCGCGTTCGACGAGCACCTGGCGGTGGTGATTGACATGGATAAGACGCTGGTGGGAGCGCGCGGCCGCAACGACAAAATTATTGACCAGGTGCGGGTGCAGGCGGTGAAGGACACCGTGGCCTTGGCGCTGGGCGAGCATTTCGACCATGCGGCCTTCCAGCACGCCTACGACACCCTGAACCAGCAGGTCTATCATCCGTTCACCCAGGATAACCAGGATTTGCTGGCCTACCTGTGTCTCATCATCGGGGCCGGGCTGTATACGCTGGAAGAGGTGCTGGAGGGCTATCAGTCCGGGCGCATCCCATCATTCGATGCCTTTATCCATCTGGTGGACGGCCGGCGCGAAGATCTGAGGACCGCCGGCCTGCTGGACCTGCATCAGGAGGTGCTGTCGGCCTGGGACGCCGGCGATCCCACCCCGTTCAAGGCCTTCCGCTATCGCGAGTATGAGCTGACCGCGGCGCGCTATGACCCCTCGCCGGCGGACGGCATCCCCGTTGAGAAGCTCCTGCAGGAGCGCATCTTGATCACCCAGGAGGTGCACCAGGCCGCCCTCTATCTGCGCCGGCAGGGCGCTCTCATCTTCGGCCTGTCGGACAAACCGGATGAGGCATCCGTGCCCCAGCCGGCGCTGGCGGCGCAGGGATGGAAGGCCTTGCATCACTGCCCGACCTTGTGTGTGGGCGAGCCCCTGGAAATTTGACTATCATACCGCTGGGAATATAATAACCGCAAACTTGACTGATGGTCAGACCAAAATATGGTTTGCAGTACTTGACGCCCCGATGGCCGGGTGTATACTGTTTGGCGCCGGCGGGTGGTAGGCCCGATTGCAATATTTACGAAAAAGGAAGGAGGAGACCGCGATGGTGTCGCGCAAAACCGATGTGCGTCTGATCGCCCTCGTGGCGGTGATGGTGGCCGTGACCTGCGTCTTCACCCTGCTGGTGCGCATCCCCATGGCTCCCACGCGGGGCTATATTCACCTGGGGGATGTGGCGGCGACCTTTTCGGCGCTGGCGTTCGGTCCCTGGTTGGGATTTATCATCGCCGGCGGCGGGACCGCGCTGGCCGACCTGGTCGGCGGATACCCGCACTGGGCACCGCTGACCCTGATCATCCACGGCCTGCAGGGCTTTCTCGCTGGCTATGTCGCCCGGCTGGGCCGGCATCGCCCCGGCGCCATGCTGTTGGGCGCTTTCCTGGGAGAGGTGGTGGTTGTGCTGGGCTACTTCCTCGTCGAGATCCCGCTGTACGGGCTGGGGCCGGCGCTGACCGAACTGCCCGGCAACTCGATCCAGGGCGCCTTTGGCCTGCTGGGCATGCCCCTGCTGTATCTGGTCTCCCGGGCATATCCGGCAGTTCTGGAATACGGAAGGGGCCGTGTCGAGCATCGTTCGCATCACTGATGTCTCTTTTGCCTACCCCTCGCCCTTGCCCGGACATGGGCCGGTGCCGGCCCTCCAGCACGTTTCCCTGGAGATCGAGAGCGGCTCGTTCGTCGCGCTCATCGGAGCGGTGGGTGCCGGCAAGACCACGCTCTGCCTGTGTCTGAACGGCATCGTCCCCGGCATGACCGGCGGGGAATTCGCCGGCGCGGTGGAAGTCATGGGCACGCGCACCAGCGAACGCAGTGTGGCGGAACTGGCGCGCCATGTCGGTATGGTGTTCGAAGAGGCCGAGGTCCAGCTCTTCAACTCCAGCGTGGAAGATGAGATCGCCTTCGGGCTGGAAGAGCTGGGCTGGGAACCGCCGGCCATCGAGGAACGCATTGACTGGGCACTGGAGGCGGTGGGACTGCAGAGCATGCGCCGGCGCAATCCGCGGGGGCTTTCCGGCGGGGAGCAGAAGCGCCTGGCGATCGCCACCGTCCTGGCGATGGCGCCCAACATCCTGGTGCTGGATGAACCGACTGCCGGCCTCGACCCCCGGGGCCGGCAAGAGGTCATGCAGGTCATCAGCCGGCTGGCGAAGGAACGCACTGCCACCGTCATCATGGCGACGCAGGATGCGGAGATGGCCGCCCGCTTCGCCGACCGGGTGATCCTCCTGGATGAAGGCCGGGTCGTGGATGACGGCACACCGCGCGAGGTATATGGGCGCCTGGCGGCCGGCCAGCGCCCCAAGGTGTATGTCCCCCAGATGGCGCGTGCGGCGCGCCTGTTGAACGAGCGCCTGGGCCGGCGGTGGGACTTCCTCACACCGGAAGAAGCCATCCAGGCATTAACCCCGATGCCATCGCAGGCTCCTTCCAGTCCCCTCCCGCATGCTGGAGCTTGCCCATGACGCCCCCGCTGGTTTCTGTCCAGGAGCTGTGGTTCCGCTACGATGACGGGCCGCCGGCCCTGCGCGGCGTCTCGCTGGAGATCAGGCGCGGGGAATGGGTGGCTGTCCTGGGATGCAACGGCTCCGGCAAGAGCACCCTGGTGAAGCATTTCAACGGCCTGCTGAAGCCCTGGCGCGGGCGCGTGCTGGTGGAGGGGGTGGACACGCGCCGCCGGCAGGTGGGGGAATGGGCGCGCCTGATCGCCTATCTCCCGCAACATCCGGACCGCATCATCTTTTCCGCCAGCGTGTGGGAGGAAGTGGCCTTTGCCCCGCGGCTCCAAGGGGTCTCGGGCGCGGAGCTGGAGAGGCGCGTGAATGCCGCGCTGGAAGCATTGGGACTGCAGGATATGGCCGATGTACCGCCGGCGGCGTTGGGCTACGGCCTGCGCCGTAAGGTGGCCCTGGCGGCCGTGCTGGCGCAGGAGCCGGCCCTGCTCATCCTGGACGAGCCGACCAATGGGCTGGATGCCGGCAGTGCCCGGGATTTCCTCGAGGTAGTCGCGCAGAGACACCGCCGGGGCACGGCGGTGGTGCTCATCACCCATGACCTGGAGCTGGCGGCGCAGTACGCCGGCCGCGCCGTGCTGATGCAGGCCGGCGAGATCGCGGCGGATGGGCCGACGCGCTCCGTGTTGGGCAACGCGGCCCTCCTGCGCAAGGCCGGCCTGGAGCCCCTGCCGGTGACCCACACCGCGCATGCACTGCGGGAAGCCGGCTTGGCCGGCCTGCCGGCGGACCTGCTCCTGCCGGAGGAGTTTGCCGAAGCGTATGTGAGGGCGGCGGCCGGCGGAGGGGAGGTCGGGCAATGATGCTGGACCTGTATGTCCGCGGGGATGCCTGGTACCACCGTTTGGACCCGCGCACCAAGTTCGGCCTGACCCTGTTGTTCGTGGTCGCGGCCGCGCTCATCCGAAATCCCCTGGCGATGTTTGCACTGCTGGCACTGCTCCATATCCTGCCGCTCTCCAGCCGGGTGCCGCCGGCGCGTTTGCTGGCGGCCTGGCGCCCGCTGTGGCCGATCACCTTGATTATCCTGGTATTGGGCAGTTTTACCTGGGGCGCCGGCGGGGCATCCGTATGGTGGCGATGGGGGCAGGTATCGGTGGGGCCGGCCAGCGTCCTGCAGGCCGTGACGATGGCCCTGCGGGTGGATGCGCTGGCCTTCGCCTTTTCGCTCCTGCTGTGGACGACGGAGCAGGGAGAGCTGGTGGCCGGCCTGACACGGCTGGGCCTGCCGCATTCTGCCAGCCTGACCTTGGCGATGTCCATGCAGTTTGTCCCGACTTTTGGGCGCATTTTCGGTGAGATTATGGAGGCCCAGGAATCGCGCGGACTGGTCATCCCGCGCAATCCCCTGCGGGCGGCGCGCGCCTATCTCCCGGTGTTG
>JACIWP010000009.1 GCA_014360855.1 Anaerolineae bacterium | reverse complement strand
CGACCTGTACGCGCTGGAGCTGGCGGTGGACCCCCTGCCCCTGCGGGTGGAAAGCCCGGTCATCATGGAGACCCTGCCGGCGCAGTTGGAGGCACTGCGCTCCCTGCGCGATTATATCCGCATCCGCAAGATGCGGGTGCAGATCGTGGCCGACGAATGGGCCAACACCCTGGAGGATATCCGACAGTTCATCGCCACACGCGCCGCCGACATGATCCAGATCAAAATGCCCGATATGGGTGGGATTCACCACACGGTGGAGGCGGTGCTGGCCTGTAAGGCCGCCGGCGTCGGCGCGTTCCTGGGTGGGAGCTGTGTGGAGACGGACCTCTCCGCCAGAGCGGCGGTGCATGTCGCCTTAGCGACCCAGCCGGCGATGATGCTGGCGCGCCCGGGCATGGGCGTGGACGAGGCGGTCATGATCATCCAGAACGAGATGGCGCGTGCGCTGGCCTGCATCCGCGGCCGGCGGGGGACATAGGGCCTTCTCCCCTCCCCTGCCGTGCGGGGAAGGGGCCGGGGGATGGGGCTTTACAATATTGACCGGAGGAAACAGCCATGGTCCTGCAGAGCAATTATGTGATGTATCTGACCCCTCAGTTTCGCAAGCTCTCCAACGACCAGCTTGCGCAGATCCACAACGCCAGCCTGGAAATCCTGGACCGCACCGGCGTCTGCCTGTACGAGGAGGAGGCGCTGAACCTGTTGAAAAAGGCCGGCGTCAAGGTGGAAGACGGCAACCGCGTGCGCATCCCGCCTGGACTGGTCGAATGGGCCCTCTCCATCGCTCCCAAACGGGTGGTGCTGTGCGACCGCAACGGCCGGCGCGTCATGCCGTTGGAACGCAACAACGTCTTCTTCGGGCCGGGTTCCGACTGCCCGAATATCCTGGACCACCGCACCGGGGAGCGCCGGCGCGGCACCCTGCGCGATATCGAAGAGGGCATCCGCCTTTGCGACGCACTGCCCAACATCGATTTCCTCATGTCCATCTGCATCGCCTCCGATATCGACCAGCAGGTGGCCGACCGCTACCAGATGCGCGCTATGCTGATGAACAGCACCAAGCCCATCCTCTTCGTCACCACCGAGTTTGAGGGCACCGTGGACGCCATCAGGATGGCCGAGGCGGTCGCCGGCGGTGAGGAGGAACTGCGCCGCAACCCCATCTGCGCCCTGTACATCAACGTCACCTCGCCGCTCCGCCACAACACCGAGGCCCTGCAGAAACTGCTCTTCATGGCCGGCAAAGGCCTGCCCACCACCTATACCCCGGTGGTACTGCGCGGCATCAGCGGCCCGGTGACACCCGCCGGCGCGCTGGCCCTGGCCAACGCCGGCGAACTGGCCGGCCTGGTCATCGCCCAGCTCAAGCGCGAGGGTGCGCCCATCATCCTCAGCGGCGGCACCAACGATATGCTGGACATGCGCACCCTGGGCGACGTGTACGCCGCGCCCGAGAACCGCGTCATGTTCGTCGAGATGGCCCATTATTACGGTCTGCCGGTCTTTGGGTTGGGCGGCGCCAGTGACTCCAAGCTCCCCGATGAGCAGGCGGCGGCCGAAGCGGCTTTCTCGCTCATCCTGGAAGCATTGGCCGGCACCCACCTGGTGCACGACGTGGGCTACCTGGAGTCGGGCATGACCAACTCCTTCGAGCAGATCGTCATCTGCGATGAGCTGATCAACTACGTCAAGCGCTTTATGCAGGGCCTGGTCGTAAACGAGGAGACCTTGGCGCTGGACGTGATTGACCAAGTGGGGCCGCACGGCGATTTCCTGGGCACAGAGCACACCGCCCGGCACTATAAAGAGGATTGGTACCCGCGCCTGCTGGACCGCAATGATTTCGACACCTGGAAGGCCGCCGGCGGCAAGACCCTGCGCCAGCGCGCCCGCGAGCGGGTGGAAGAGATCCTCTCCAGCCATCGGCCGGAGCCCCTGCCGAAGGACGTACAGGCGAAAATTGACGCCATTGTGGAGGGGGCGCATTGATGGATGGCACGGCCCTGGTCGCCCAGTTCATCGCCGGCACACGCTGGGAGCTCCTGCCGCCGGCGGTACAGCGCAAGGCGCGCCTGACCCTGTTGGATGCCCTGGGGGCGGCGCTGGCCGGCCTGCAGGCTCCCGTGGCGCGCATCACCGCCGAATTTGCGGAGGAGACCTGGCCCGGCGAGCAGGCGACCATCCTCTGTAGCGGCCGGCGGGCATCCGCCGCCGGCGCGGCCTTCGCCAATGGCTATGCCGCCAACGCCATAGACATTGACGACTGCGCGCTCTACACCAAGGGGCACCCCGGCGCGCAGATTTTCCCCACGGCGCTGGCGCTGTCCGAGGCGCTGGGACGGAGCGGGGCGGAGATGCTGGCCGGCATGGTGGTCGGCTACGAGGTGGCCCACCGCGCTGCCCGCATTTGGCACGCGACGCACCGCGAGTATCAGGCCTGCGGCTCGTGGGGGTCGGTGGCCTGCGCGGCGGTGGCATCGCATCTGATGGGCCTGCCGCCGGCGCAGATACAGCACGCCCTGGGCATCGCCGAATACCACGCGCCCAACCTGCCCATGATGCGCGACATTGACCACCCGGCCATGGTCAAGCACGGCATCGGCTGGGGAGCGATGAACGGCATCCTGTCCGCCCAACTGGCGGCGCGCGGTTTCACTGGCATTCCCAGCCTGTTCAGCCTCGAGACCTATGCCGATTGGGTAAGCGACATCGGCCGGCATTTCATCATGGTGGATGGCGTCATCTTCAAGACCTACTGTGCCTGCGCCTGGGGCCACGCCAGCTTTGACGCAGCGCGCCGGCTGGTGGATGAACACCATATTCGCATCGAGGATATCAGCCACATCCGCATCGAGACCTTCCATAATGCTGTACGGCTGGGCGCCAACCTGCCGGCCACCACCGAGGAGGCCCAGTTCAACGTGGCCTGGCCGTTGGCCTGTCTGCTGGTGGACGGGGAGATCGGGCCGGCGCAGGTGCTGGAAAAGCGCCTGCAGGACGAGCGCCTGCGCGAGCTGGCGAGCAAGGTGGAGCTGGTGGAGTCGCCGGAATACACCGCATTATACGAGAAGATGGCGCGCGGGGAGGCCGGCGGCAAATACCTGAGCAGTGTCACCATCACCCTGCGCGACGGCCGCACGTTCCGCAGTGGGCCGGTCGAAGGGAACATCGCCTACCCTCAGCCCTGGGATGAGGAAAAGGCGGAGCGCAAGTTCCGCTGGCTGGCCGGCCGCCTCCTGCCGGCGGATTTCATCGAACAAGTGCTGGAAGCGGTCCGACAGTTCGAGGCACTGCCCGACGTGAGGCCCTTTGCGGCCGCGCTGTGCGAGCATCTCCCAAGGACAACCGGGTGACGGTCAGCGCGCCGGCGGCTTGTCACCTGATCCCTGGTTGGTCAACGCAAAAATTCAAGGACGAGGTGCACGACAACGACATATGGCAGAGATCCGGTTCCTCCTGAACGGACAGGAAGTGACATATATGGGCGACCCCGGCCGCAGTCTGCTGACGGTCCTGCGCGAGGATTTCGACGTTACCGGTCCCAAGCAGGCTTGCGACGGCGAGGGGGAATGCGGTGCCTGTGCGGTACTGCTGGATGGGGAGGCGGTGCGCTCCTGCCTGATACCGGTGGGCAAGGTCGCCGGCCGGCAGATCATCACCATCGAAGGCCTGGGCAGTGATGAACGCCTGCACCCGCTCCAGCAGGCCTTTATCGAGCACGGCGCAGTGCAGTGCGGCTACTGCACCCCCGGTATGATCATCTCCGCCGCGGCGCTCTTACTGCGGGACCCGCGCCCCAGCCGTCAGCGCATCCTGGAAGAGCTGGGCGGCAACCTCTGCCGCTGTACCGGCTACAACACCATCATCGCGGCGGTGGAAGCGGCGGCGGCCATGATGCGGGGCGAGACACCCCCGCCGCCGGCCCTCCCCCACCACGCCGACGGCCGGCCCTACAGCGCGCCCATCATCGGCAAACGCCTGACCCGCGTGGACGCCGTCGAGAAGGTCACCGGCAAGGCGCGCTACGCCGAGGACATCAAATTGCCCGGCATGCTCTATGCCGCCATCACCCGCAGTCCCCATCCGCACGCCAGGGTCCTGCGGATTGACACGACGCCGGCGGAGCGCATGCCCGGCGTCGTCAAGGTGCTGACCGCACAGGATATCCCCGGCCATAACGACCTCGACGATTACAGCCTGGACGAGCATGTCCTGGTTTTCCCGGGCGATTCGGTGCGCATGATCGGCGATGCGGTGGCCGTTGTGGTGGCGGAAACGATGGAGCAAGCGCGCGCCGCCGCGGGCGCGGTGCAGGTGGAGTATGAAATCCTGCCGCATACCTTCGACCAGGAAGAGGCGCTGTCGCCTGATTTCCCGCCCATCCACGCCGGCGGCAACATCTTGAACTCCTATGAGATTCACTTTGGAGAGCTGGAGCCGGCCATGGCGCGGGCCGACCTGCGCCTGGAGACGCAGTACGAGACCGTCTTCCTGGAGCACTCGGCGCTGGAGCGCGAGACGGTGGTGGGCTATTGGGACGAGAACGAGGTGCTGACGCTGATCGCCGGCACGCAGGAGCCGCACTGGGCGCGCGATTTCACCGCCTGGGCCATGGGCCTGCCGCCGGAAAAGGTGCGCGTCATCACGCCGCCCATGGGCGGAGCCTTCGGCGGCAAGCAGGACCCGTGGCCGGTCATCGCCGGCGCGCTGGCGGCCTACTACGTGCGCCGGCCGGTGCGCCTGGCCTACACCCGCCATGAATCCTTCAACGCCTCCCCCAAACGCCATCCCTACCGCATGCGCTATCGGATCGGCGCCCGCCGGGACGGCACCCTCACCGGACTGCACCTGCGCATCCTGGCCAACACCGGCGCCTATGACTCCGCCGGCCGCTGGATACCGCAGTACGCCCTGGTCTCCGGCGGCGGGCCGTACCGCTGGGAGGCGGTGGACGCCGTGTGCCATGCCATTTACACCAACGGACCGAAAGCCGGCCAGATGCGCGGCTTCGGCACCCCGCAGTCCATGTTCGCCCTGGAGTGCACCCTGGACGAGCTGGCGGAGCAGTTGGGCATGGACCCGCTGGAACTGCGCCTGCGCAACGCCCTGGACGGCCAGACGACCACCTTCCTGGGCTATCCGCCGGCCGAGACCTTCGCCTATCGCGAATGCCTGGAGTCCATCCGCCCGCATTACCAGGCCGCACTGGCCGCGGCCGAGGAATACAACCGCCGGCACGCCGGCACCCCCTGGCGCAGAGGGGTGGGCCTGGCCGGCATGTGGTACCGCTTCGGCAAATCGGGCGACCCCCGCTGTCCAGCCGAAGCGGAACTGCGGGAGGACGGCACCCTGGCCTTCTATTTTTCGGCGCCGGATTACGGCCAGGGCACCAGCACCGTTATGCTGCAGCTCGCGGCCGAGACGCTGGGCATCCCGGTGGAGTATCTGGAGTTCGTCAACGCCGACACCGGCCTGACCCCGGACAGCGGCATCCAGGGCGCTTCGCGCAGTACATATTGGGTGGGCGGCGCGGTGCATCAGGCCGCCAAGACACTGAAGGAGCAGATCTTCGCCATGGCCGCCGAGATGCTGGAGGCGCCGCCGGACCAGCTTACCCTGACGCCGGCAAGCGTCAAAGGTCCCAATGGCCAGGAGGTCACTTTGGCGGAGGTCGCCCGCCAGATGAAGCGCGCCGGCTGGTCCCTGCGCGTGCGCGGCGTCTTTGCCCCCAGCCCCTCGCTTCCAGAAACGCGTCCCGAATATCTGCCCTTCTTCGCCACCGGCGTGCAGTTCGCCGAGGTGGACGTGAACATCGAGACCGGCGAGGTAAAGGTCGTGCGCATGGTGGCGGTGCACGACGTGGGGCGCGCCATCAATCCCCAGAGCGTGCTGGGGCAGATTGAGGGCGCCATCGTCATGGGAATGGGCGCCGCGCTGGAGGAAGAGTTCATCCCCGGTGCGAGCACCGGCTTCAGCAACTACTACCTGCCGGGGGCGGTGGAGGTGCCCAAAATCGAGGTGTACCTGGTGGAAGTGGCCAGCAACTGGGGGCCAATGGGCGCCAAGGGGCTGGGCGAGATGGCCATCCTGGCCTCCACGCCGGCCATCATCAACGGCATCTACCGCGCCAGCGGCGGGCGGGTGCGCAAACTGCCGGCCACCCCCGAACGCGTGCGCCAGGCCATCCAGGAAGCACGCAACCGCTAGCCCGCAGTGACGCGCAAAGGGCCGGCGCCCATTCTGCCGCCGGCCCTTTTTCTATGCTAGCTCAATCTTCCCGATAGTGACAACCGTGGCTTTCCTTCGCCTCCCAGGCCGCCCAGGCCACGATGAGCGCCGCCTCGACGCTGTTGCGCAGGCCGATCAGCCCGTCCGTCAGCCACGTGGTGCGGTAGAAGCGGTCGATCTCCCGCTGAAGGTGCAGGAGGTCGTCAATGGCACGCTCCAGCCGGCGCGCGCTCCGCACCAGCCCCACATAGTTCCACATGATGTGCTGGATGGTCACCATGTCCTGATGGATCAGCGCCGGGTCGGCGGTGTAGATCAGCCCTTCCTCGCTCCAGGGCGGGACATCGTCCGGGGAAGCCTGATAATCGCCCAGGGTCTCCACCGCGTCGATGCCGGCGCGGTAGCCCCAGGTCAGACCCTCGAGCAGTGAGGCACTGCCCAGGCGGTTGGCGCCGTGCACGCCGGTGCAGGAGACCTCCCCGACGGCATAGAGGTCGCGGATGCTGGAACGGCCCTTATCATCCACCCAGACACCGCCGCAGAAATAGTGTGCCGCCGGCACCACCGGGATGAGGTCACGGGTGATGTCCACGCCGTTCTCCAGGCAGTTCTGGTAAATGGTCGGGAAGCGCTGGCGGATGGCCTCCGGCGACATGACGGAGCGCAGGTCGAGATAGACATGGTCGGCGCCGGTCGCCAGCATCTCGCGATGGATGGCGCGCGCTACCTCGTCGCGCGGGGCCAGCTCCTTCCACTGCGGGGCATACTTGTGCATAAAGGGCTCGCCATAGATATTGAGCAGGCGGGCGCCGGCCCCCCGCACTGCCTCCGAAATCAGGAACAGCGAGGCGCCGCGCTTGTAAAAGGCGGTGGGATGGAACTGCACGTACTGGGCATTGATAATGCGGGCGCCGGCGCGGTGGGCCATCGCCAGGCCGTCGCCGCGGGCGCTGGGCGGGTTGGTGGTGTGCAGGAAGATGCGCCCCAGACCACCGGTCGCTAGGATGGTCTTGCGCGCCAGGATCGGCTCCACATGGCCGGTGCTCTGGTTAAAGACGTACGCGCCCACACAGGTGAGAGGCGCATAGACGGCCTGCGGGTTGCGGGAGTGGTGCGCCGGCGTGATGAGGTCCACCGCCGTGTGGCCGGCCAGCAGGGTGATGTTGGGGCAGGCCTTCAACGCCTCGATGGCCCGCTCCTCGATCGCCCGCCCCGTCGCATCCGCCACGTGCAGGATGCGCTCGGTGGAATGGGCCGCCTCGCGGATATACTCCAGCTCCTCATCCGGCCGCTCGGAGAAAGAGACGCCCAAGCGATCGATGAGGAACTCCCGCACCAGGCGAGGCCCTTCGTGCGCCAGCAGGGCAACCGCCTTCGGGTCGTTGCAGTAGTCGCCGGCGCGCATCAGGTCTTCCATCAACAGCTCCGGCGAATCTTTCGGTCCCAGGCCAATGATGCCTCCCTGGGCGTAATAGGTGCTCGACTCGCGCGGGTCCGTCGGGTTCGTGATGACCAGGATATGGCGGTCCGGGGCGCGCTCCGCCGCCGTCAGCGCCGCCACACAGCCGCTGATGCCGCTCCCGATGACCAGGATGTCGGTCAGGATGTGCTCGCCCATCTCCCCCTCCTCTCGGCCCTTCAGATGGAGAGCATGCGCTCGAGGGCGATGTTTGCCCAGCGCGTGGTCTCCGGGTCCACGGTGATGTGTCCCACCAGCCGGCCCTCCAGCAGGCTCTCCAGGGTGTACAGCAGATGGGCAATGGTGGTGCGGGCCATGGTGCCGCAGAAGGATTTGGCCAGGGGCACCACGGTCTTGTCCGGCTGTTCGCGATCCAGGCGGTAGACCATGTTGCATTCGGTGCCGACGACGAAGGTACTGCCGGCCGGCGCCGCCTCCACCTGCTTGATGATGTACGAGGTGGAGCCGTTCAGGTCCGCCGCCTGCACCACCGGCACCGGGCATTCGGGATGGACGATGACGATACAGCCGGGATAGCGCCGGCGAGCCTCCTCCACATGGGCCACCGTGAAATGCGTGTGCACGTGGCAGTATCCCTTCCAGACCACGATCTGGGCGTGATCCAGATCGGGATCGCCCCCAAAGGGCGCACCCGGGTCCCATACGGCAACCTGCTCCAGGGAATAGCCCAGGGCGAGGGCCGTGTTCTTGCCCAGCCATTCATCCGGGAAGAAGAGTATGCGCTTGCCCTGGTCCATGGCCCAGCGGAAGACGGCGCGCGCGTTGGCCGAGGTGCAGACCGCGCCGCCGTGCCGGCCGCAGAAGGCCTTCAGCTCGGCACTGGAGTTCTGATAGGTGACGGGCACGATGTTCTCCTCCCCCCAGGCGCCGGCGACATGGCGCCAGGCGACCTCCGCGTCGGCCACCGAGGCCATCATCGCCATGGGACAGGGGGCCTCCATCGCCGGCATCAGCACCGCCTGGTGCGGCGCGCACAGCATGGCGGCGGTCTCCGCCATAAAGCTCACCCCGCAGAAAACGATATATTTGGCCTCTTTCTGCTGGGCCGCCAGGCGCGACAGCTCCAGCGAATCGCCGCGAAAATCGGCGAAGCGGATGATATCATCGCTTTGGTAATGATGGCCGAGGATCACCACGTCCCGGCCCAGCTTCTGGCGGGCGATCGCGGTTCTCTCCAGCGCTTCTTCTCGCGGCAGTCCCACATATTCAGCCGGCAATCTCATGCACTCCCTCCTCAACGCCCGGAATGCCCCTTACCGCTGAAGGGGCTCGACCTCCAGGCTGATATCCAGCGCTGTGACAGAATGGGTCAGCGCCCCGACGGAAATGTAGTCCACGCCGGTCTCCGCAATGGCACGCACCCGCTCCAGGGACACGCCGCCCGAGGCCTCCAGAGGGACGCGGCCGGCGGTCATCTCCACCGCCCGCCGCATGGTCTCCAGGTCCATGTTGTCCAGCATGATGCGGTCCAACGGCGGCTGGATGGCCAGCGCCTCTTCCAGCTCCGTCAGCGACTTCACCTCCACCTCGACGGGCAGGCCGGCCTGATTATGGGCCCGCACGCGCGCCACCGCCTGGGTGATGCCGCCGGCGGCCGCGATGTGGTTGTCCTTGATCAGCACCATGTCGAACAGCCCGAAGCGGTGATTCTGCCCCCCGCCCAGGCGCACCGCCCATTTGTCCAGCACCCGCAGTCCGGGCGCGGTCTTGCGCGTGTCCAGGATGACGGCGCCGGTGCCGGCCACCGCATCCACATAGCGGCGCGCCGCGGTGGCAATGCCCGACATGCGCTGGAGGAAGTTGAGGGCCGTGCGCTCCGCCCCCAGAACAGCCCGGGCCGGCCCTTGGACCACCGCCAGGACATCGCCGGCGCGGGCTCTCTGCCCATCCTGGCACAGGGATATGAAGCGCACCCGCTCATCCACCAGGTGGAAGACCGCCGCCGCTACTGCCAGGCCGGCGACCACCCCATCCGCCTTGGCCAGCAGTTTGCCCTCCAGCTCCAGCTCCGCCGGCAGGGTCCACTGGCTGGTGACATCGCCCGGCCCGATATCTTCATCCAGCGCCCGTCGGATGATCTGCAGGATTTCCGGCGTGATCTCCGGCGCGACCATTCGGTGCTCCTTCCGTCCATATGTACGGGCAAGTGTACTACAAAGCCCACCGGCGCGCAAACAGGTTGCCGCCCTGCGGCCGTATGCGCTTGACGGCGCCGGCCGATGCGTTACAATTGCGCCCAGGAGGGAGTACGATGCACCGTCTCAGGGTCATCATCGCCATCATCCTGGCCGGCCTGTTGATATCCCCGCCGGCGCTGGCACGCGGGCCGGTCACTTACAACGTCGAATGGGCCGCCGCATGGGGCGGGGCGACCTATGCCGCCGCCGTGCAGGACACCACGGCCGCCGTCGGCATGGGCACCGCGCTGGCACTGCTGGATGTGTCCGACGCCGGCCGGCCCCAACGCTTCGGCCAGGTGCTCCCCCTGACGGATTTCCCCCAGCGCATCGTCTTCAGCGGGGAATATATCTATGCGGCCGCTGATCGCGCCGGCCTGCGCATCATCCGCGTCGCCGAGGATGGACGCATGGAAGAGGTCGGCGTGTACCAGCTCCCTGGTCACGCCTACGGGGTGGCGCTGGCCGGCAGTTATGCGTTTGTGGCCTACGGCGAGGCCGGCCTGCGGGTGCTGGATGTCTCCAACCCCCGCGCGCCGGCGGAGGTCGGGTATTACGATACCCCCGGCACGGCACGCGACGTGGCCCTCGCCGGCCCCTACGCCTATGTGGCCGATGGGGACAGGGGCCTGCGCATCCTCGACATCTCCAACCCGGCCGCGCCGGCCTCCGTGGGGGCCATCACGCTGGCCGACCTGTGCTACAGCGTGGACGCGGCCGGCCCGTATGCCTATGCCGCATGCGGCTGGGCCGGCCTGCGGGTCGTGGATGTTTCCCAGCCGGCGAACCCGCGCGAGGTGGGGTACTATGACTCCCCGGGCACCGCCTGGGACGTGATGGTCATCGGGACGCACGCCTATCTGGCCGATGGGAGCCGCGGCCTGCGGGTGATTGACGTCTCCACGCCAACCAACCCTCGCGCAGTGGGCCTGCATGACACGCTGGGCACGGCTGTCGGCCTGGCCGCCGGCGCCTACATGTACGTCGCCGACGGCGCGCGCGGCCTGTGCATCGTGGATATTTCCTCCCCGGCTTCTCCCAGCGAGCTGGGGCGCTGGAACCCGCTGGGTACCGCGAGCGCAGTAGCGCTGGCCGGCCGGTATGCCTATATCGCCGACGCCAACCGCGGCCTGGTGGTGCTGGACATCTCGTCGCCCACCGCGCCCACGCCCATTGGCCTCTATCCGGGGCTTGGGGAGGGAGAAGACATTGTGGTGAACGGCGGCCTGGCCTACATCGCCGACGGATGGGCCGGCCTGCGCATCCTGGACATCTCCCAACCGCTGACCCCGACACTGGTCGCACGTATGGACGTACCGGGCTACGCGACCGGCCTGGCGCTGGCCGGCGGCTATATCTACCTCGCCGCCGCGGATGCCGGCCTGCGGGTGATTCACGTCGCGGAGCCGGGAAGCCCTAGGGAGGTCGGCGCATACGACACGCCTGGCTCGGCGCGGGCGGTGGCTGTCACCGGGTCCTATGCGCTGGTCGCGGATGGGGAGGCCGGCCTGCGGGTGGTGGATATAGCGGACCCGGGCGCGCCGGCGGAGGTGGCTTCCCTGGATACCCCCGGCTTCGCCGAGGATATCGCGCTGCGCGGCACGCTGGCCCTTGTGGCGGACCAGCAGGGCGGGGTGCGCGTGCTGGACATAGCGGACCCCCTTCATCCGCGGGAAATCGGCGCGTACGCGACGGCGGGGCTGGCCCTGGGGGTAAAGACCGCCGGCGGTGCGGCCTTCCTGGCAAAATCGGGGGCCCCGATATTCGAGGTGTTGGATATCTCCCGGCCGATCATGCCGGTGCAGGCCGGCGCCTACCAGGCGTGGGAGAGGGCGGTGGACCTGGCGGCGGCCGGCGATTACGCGTTCCTGGCGGCGCTGGACGGCGGATTGCTGATACTGCGCGCTGTGCCGAACCTGCGCATCCTCCCGATCCCGCTGTACATGCGGAACCTTGCCCCGTGAGACAACAAGGTGACAGTCGCCGCCATAGCGACTGTCACTTTACTTTCACGAAAGGGCCTCGCCTCGTTTGGCCGCCTGAAGCTCTGTCTCCAGCTCCGCCTTGCGCGCCTCGGCGGCCCGCCGGCCTTCCTCAATGACCAGCTCGATGCGGTGCCGAAGCTCCTCCTGGACCTCGCGGCCGGAGCGGGGCGCCAGCAGACTGCCGGCCACCCACCCCACGGCGAAGCCGCACAGCATCCCGAAAAGAAAGCGCAGGAACTTCATGTTTCACCTCCTTGTAGCCCGCGGCTTCAGCGCACCAGCGCCTTGAGCACCAGCCCGATGCCGGCCAGGATAAGGATCGCCGGCCAGAACTGGGCGATCTTGAGCGCCTGGACGCCGGAGATCATGCCGGAGGTATAGGCCAGGCCCACCGCCCCCACCGCGCCGGCGGAGATCCCGAAGATCAGCGCCCCCCAATCCCGCAGGGAAAAGAGCCACTGCACCAGCGCCGAGAGCCCCAGGATCAGGGGAATCATCGGCCATAACTCTCCCCAGCCGTGCAAATGGGAGAGGAGCAGGCCGTTGCGCCAGGCCAGCAGGAAGCCGCCGGCCAATATCGCCCCCGTGCCCCAAAAGACATCATCGGAGGAGCGGGGGGTAAAGAAGATATATCGGACCCAGAAGACGAGGCCCAGGGCCACGATGAGCCAGGGCCAGAGCACATCGCCGGCGAACAGGGGCCATCCCAGCTCGCGCCCCAACATCCAGAGGCCGGCCAGCACGAGGATGATGCCGAGAATAATGGGGGGCCGGCGGTGCGTCGGTGCAGTACCCTGCGTGCCCATCGCTCACTCTCCTTCTTCAGAGGGGCCGGAGGGAACCGGTTCCTCCGGCAGGGCGATAGCCGCCAGGATATAGGCCAGGATGCCGCTCCCCATAGTGCTCAGGGTCCCGATGGCTCATACCAAGCGGATCAACGTGGGGTCGATGTGGAAATACTCGCCCAGGCCGCCGCAGACGCCGGCCACGATGCGGTTCGAGCGCGAGCGGTAGAGGGGTTGGCCGGCCTGCGGCAGACGAACCTCTTTCCACCATTCCCGGCCGCCCCACGTGGCGCTGATGAGCAGGGCCAGGCCCAGCCCAATCACCACCAGCGGCCAGAACAGACGCCAGAACAGCTCCCAGAGCCGCCACAGCCCGAAGGGCAGTATGCCCAGCGAGTTGATCAGCAGGAGGACGCCGATGAAGGCCAGGAAGATGCCCAGCGCCAGAAGCCCATTGCGGCTGACGTTTTCCCAGGAGCGGGGGGCCGGCGCCGCGGCCGGCTCCTGTTCCGGATTTTCCGGGATGACGATGGCCATGATGAGGTAGAGGAGCAAACCAGTTCCCCAGACAAACGTGAGCACCAGCCAACCAATGCGCAGGAGGTTGGGGTCAATGCCCAGATATTCGCCCCATCCCCCGCACACGCCGGCGATCATGCGGTTGACGCGCGAGCGGTACAACCGCCGCTCGCCCCGCGTCGATCCCCCTCCTTGTGGTTCAGGCACGCTGTTCATTCCAGGCTCCTTCCGTAGATGCGAAAGACCGGGTGCCGCGCTGTCAGTCAGCGCGGTGATCCTGCGGAGCGCCAATCACCCCCTTTCTGCGGCGATTAATGGGTCGGCCGGCGCCAGATAAGCTGTTCGCGCGCCGGCCCGACGGAAATCATGGTCACCGGCACGCCCGTCAGCTCCTCCACACGCTGGACATAGCGCCTGGCGGCCGCCGGCAGTTCCTCTAATCTCTGCGCGGCCGAGATATCCTCGTCCCAGCCCGGCAGGTCCTCATAAATGGGCCGGCATTCCTCCAGCACGCGGCTGTCCATCGGAAAGTGCTCCAGGCGCTGGCCGCGATACTCATAGGCCACGCAGACACGCACCGGGTCCAGACCAGTGAGCACGTCCAGCTTGGTCACGGCGAACTGCGTCAGGCCGTTGATACGCGCCGCATAGCGCAGGATGACCAGGTCCAGCCAGCCGGCACGCCGGCGCCGGCCGGTGGTGGTGCCGTATTCATGCCCCACCTCCACCAGATGGTCACCGACGGCGTCATGCAGTTCCGTGGGCATGGGGCCGGCGCCCACCCGGGTGGTGTAGGCCTTGGCCACGCCGATGATCTCGTCCACCAGCTTCGGGCCGAAGCCCAGGCCGACACAGGCCCCGCCGGCGATGGGGGAGGAGCTGGTCACGAAGGGATAGGTGCCGTGGTCCAGGTCCAGCAGGGTGCCCTGCGCGCCCTCACACAGCACTGTCTTGCCGGCGGCGATGGCCTCGTTGATGACCAGCGAGGCATCTCCCACCATGGGGGCCAACCGGCGAGCGTATTCGGTGTATTCCTCGACGATGGCCGGCACATTCAGCGGCTCCTGGCCGTAGACCTGGGTCAGCCAGATATTGCGGGATTCCGCCTGTTCGCGCACCCGCCGGGCAAAGTGGTCCAGGTCCAGCATTTCCACGGCGCGGATGCCGGCGCGCCAGGCCTTATCCGCATAGGTCGGGCCGATGCCGCGCTTGGTGGTGCCGATTTTGCGCTCACCCCGACTGCTTTCCGAAGCGCCGTCCAGGGCGATATGGTAGGGCATGATGAGGTGTGCCCCGCCGCTGATGATAAGCCGGGCCGTGGGCAGTCCCCGCGCCCTCAGGTTATCCAGCTCCCCCAGCAGGGTCTTGGGATTCACCACCACGCCGTTGCCGATGATGCAGGTGGCGTGCTCATACAGGATGCCGGAGGGCAGGAGATGGAATTTGAAGGTCTGCCCGCCCCAGACGACGGTATGGCCGGCGTTGTCCCCGCCGTTCCAGCGGGCCACGACGGCGGCATCGCGCGTCAGATGATCGGTGATCTTCCCCTTGCCCTCATCGCCCCATTGGGCGCCCAGCAAAATAATCACTGCCATTGATCGCTTCCCTTCTTTTGCCAGAGATCGGTTATCCGCCTAACAAGTCGGCGGCCAGTGTGGCATAGACAGAGGCGGCGTGGTACAGGTCTTCCAGCCGCACATGTTCATCCACAGCGTGGGCCTGGGTCACCTCGCCCGGGCCGATGCCGATAGTGGGGATGCCGGCCATCCCCATGGTATAGGCGCCGTCGGTGGAGAAAAGCCAGTGGATGAGCCGCGGGCGGTAGTCCAGCGCCTGCTCCACGGCGCGCACGCCGGCCCGCACCAACGGATGGTCCTCCGGCATCAGCCACGCCGGGAAGTACGTCCTGGCACGACAGGGATAGCCGGTATAGCTGGTGGCCTGATACTCGGTGACCTCGACGCTGGCGCGCGCCTGCTCGCGCGTGATAATAGCCTGAATTTCCGCCAGGGCACGCGCTTCGGTCTCCCCCAGGGTCAGCCGGCGGTCAATGTAGAACACACAGCGGTCAGGAATGGCATTGCGACTGCTGGCGGAACTCTCGATATGCGTGACGGCCACGCTCCCCTGCCCCAGGATGGAATCCACTGCGAGCTGGCTCGAGAGCAGTTCCACGCCGAAGATGATGCGGGCCGCACGGTAGATGGCATTCTCGCCCTGCTCCGGCATGGAAGAGTGAGCGGCCACACCGCGCACCGTGACGCGCATTTCCATGCGCCCCCGCTGTCCAATGGCCAACTGCAGGTTGCTCGGCTCGCACAGCACCACCATATCCGGCACGAGGCCCTCTTCCTCCACCAGCACCCGCATGGCATAGCCCTCGCACGGCTCTTCCTGCACCACCGCCGCCACGTACAGATTGCCGTGGAGGGGGACGCCGGCGTCCAGCACCATCTTCAAGCCGTAGACCATCGCCGCCAGAGGGCCTTTCATGTCCACCGCGCCGCGGCCGTACAGGATGCCGTTCTCCACCACGCCGCCCAGCGGCGGATGCGTCCAGGCTTCCGGCTCGTTGACCTCCACCGTATCCATATGGGCGTTGAACAGCAGAGAGGGACCGCTGCCGTCGCCGGCGCGCGCCACCACATTGCCGATGCGATCGACCCATACTTCCGGAAACCCGATCTTGCGCAGTTCCGCGGCCACCAGTTCGGCCACGGCCTTCTCCTGCGTGGAAGGGCTGGGGGTCCGGATCAACTGTTGGGCGAAAGCGGTCAGTGCTTCCCGATCCGTCGAGGTCAATCTCCACATGGGTTCATCTCCCGGTCACAAGGCTGATGGCGGCTTGGATATCCAGGGACATCAATACGCCCCCTCCCCCAACAGCACATGGGGGATGGTGCGCAGAAGGATCATCAGGTCCAGCGCCGGCGACCAGTTCTGAATGTAATATAAATCCAGAAGCGCCATTTCATCAAACGTGAGATTACTGCGCCCGCTGACCTGCGGCAGGCCGGTCATGCCGGGGCGCACCGACAGGCGCCGGTGGTGCCAGGGCTGATACTGCTCCACCTCTCGCGGCAGGGGCGGCCGCGGCCCCACCAGACTCATATCGCCGCGCAGGACGTTGATGAGCTGGGGCAGTTCGTCCAGGCTGGTGCGGCGCAGGAACCTGCCGACGCGGGTGCGGCGCGGGTCATCCCGTATCTTGAACAGCGGGCCAACCGCCTCGTTGCGGTCTTCCAGCTCGGCCAGCCGGCTTTCGGCGTCCGCCACCATGGAGCGGAACTTGTACATGGTAAAAGGCCGGCCGTCCTTGCCGACGCGCGTCTGGGCGAAGAGCACCGGCCCCGGCGAATCCAGCTTGATGGCCAGGGCGATGAGGGCCATCAGCGGGGACAACAGCAGAAGAGCTGTGCCGGCCACGAGAATATCCATCGCCCGCTTGACCACATATTTCCAGCCGCTGATGCCCTGATCGCGCATGCTGAGGATAGGGATGCCGTTGAGGTTCTCGATCTCCACCTTGCTCAGCCGCATCTGAAAGAGGTCCGGCACCAGGCGGGCGCGCACCTTATACTGCTCGCACAGCGAGAGAATGCTCATGATTTTGCGATGATACATCCAGGGCAGGGTGATGATGACTTCGTCAATCGCCAGCTCCTTGAAGAGGCGGGGCAACTGGTCGATGCTCCCCAGGCCCTTGAATGGGCCGACATCGTGGCTCCCCTTATCGGGGTTGTCGTCCACGAAACCGACCACTTCGTATCCCAGGTCTGGTTCTGCCATCAGGTTGGCCATGATGGAGCGCCCCACCTCGCCGGCGCCCACGATGAGCACCCGGTCCACGCCCAGCCCCAGCCGGCGCAGGCGCCCGAGGATGATCCCCCGCACCAACCGCGCCAGGCTCAGCAGGACAATGATCAGCACCGCGGCGTAGACAAAAATCAGGCGCGAGTAATACAGCGGCTGGAGGAAGAAGGTGATGAAGACCATCACCATAATGCCGGTGGTGGTGCCGTTCAGGATGGCATACACCTCGCCCAGCCACCCCTGTCCTCGCCTTCGATCATACACCCCTTCGATCTTGAAGGCAATCAGCAGGATGATCGTCAGCAGAACCGCTATCGGCAGGTACGCCTCGTACGAGACGTAGTAGGCATCCTCCACCGCTTTGAACCACTGCAGTTCATAGCGGATGCCGTACGCCAGGCCAAAGGCCAGGTTGATGAGTGGGATGTCCACGAGGGCGGTGACCCAGGAAAGCAGGCGGTGATAGCGCGTGGACATCTTACGCCCTTTCCTTTCCCAGCACTTGGCGATATATCGCTGTGGTCTCCTGTGCGGCGCGCCGCCAGGAGAAGGCCGCGGCGCGCTGCCGGCCCTTGTCGGCCAGAACGCGCCGCGCTTCCTCGTCCTGCAGAAGCTCGCGCACTGCCTGTGCGATGGCCGCCGGCTCCTCCGGGTTCACCAGCACACCGGCATCCCCCACCACCTCGGGCAGGGACGAGCGGTCCGACACCACCACCGCCGTGCCGCAGGCCATCGCCTCCAGCGGCGGCAGGCCGAACCCCTCGTAGAAAGACGGATAGACGAACAGGGTCGCGGCATTATACAGGAGGGGAAGCTCGTCCGCCGGCACATAGCCGGTGAAGACCACCCGCTCCATCAGTTCCGCACGCTGTACAGCCTGATACACCTCCTGATAATACCATCCTTTGGCGCCGGCAATGACCAACGCCGGCGGTTCTCCCGCTCCTCGCGGCCAACCGGCGACCAGCAGGCGGTAGGCCTCGACGAGGCCGGCGATATTTTTGCGGGGTTCCAGCGTCCCGACAAAGAGCACGAACCGCTCGGGCAGTCCCCTGCGCCGGCGGTACTCCTCCACCACATCCGCCGGCAGGGGGCGGTACCTCTCATCCACCCCACAGTACACGACCGCCACCCGGCGCGCGTCCAGGCCCAGCAGGCGCACCGCGTCCTGCTTGGTGCTTTCGGAAATCACGATGACCCGATCTGCCCGCCGCGCGGAAAGCCGCGTGAATATGCTCAGATATAAACGATTATACACCCGGAAACGCTCCGGGAACAAAAGGAAGCTCAGGTCAAAGACGGTGACCACCGTGGGGCCGCGCCAGGCCAGCGGCGCCACAAAGGCCAGGGCATGGAGGAGATTGTGCCGGCCGGCGTATAGCCACCACGGCAGAATCAGTTGCTCCCAAGGGATGCGCGCCAGCGGGTGATGGGTGGGCCAGCGGGTGTAGCGCACCCGCATGCCGGCCGGCGCCGGCCACGCCCGTTCATGGGTGAACACCTCATAGTCCATGCCGGCGTCCGCCGCCGGCAGATGCCGCAGGAGATTATCCATATAGGAGCTGATGCCGGCACTGCGGTACGTCTGCGATAGGGACAGCAGTTGGGCGTTCAGCGCCACGGTGGGGCGTTCCCCCGGCAGAGCGGCCATCATGCCCCTCCGCCGGCGGCCGGGCCGGCCGCCATCACTGCCCGATACACGTCATACGTCTGGGCGGCAATCCGCTCCTGGGTGAAATGCGCCAGCACCCGCTCCCGGCCGGCGCGCCCGAGGCGCAGGCGCTCCTCCGGATGGCCGGCCAAATACGTCAGATGCTCGCGCAGTGCCCGGACATCCCCTTCGGGGAAGATCAGGCCGGCGCCGCCAATGACGCGCGGGATCTCGCCGCAGTCGGAGCCGATGACTGCCACCTCCATCGCCATGGCCTCGATCAGCACCCGCCCGAACTGCTCCATCCAATTGGGCCGGCGCAGGGAGGGGAGCACCAACACATCAATGCCGGCGTACCAGGCCGGCATGTCGGTCGAGCGGAGTCTGCCGGCGAACTCGACGCGCTCCGCGATGCCCAGGCGCCGCGCCAGCTCCTCCAGGGCCGGCCGCTCCGGCCCCTCCCCCACGATGGAGGCCTGCCAGGGAGCGGACAGGCCGGCCAGGGCCTCCAGGAGCACATGCACGCCCTTTTCCGGCACCAGCCGGCCGGCGTATCCCACGCGCAGGGGTTGTCCCCGCCCCTCGCGTGCCGGGGGGCGAAACTGCGCCGCGTCCACCCCAAACTGTGGGATGACGGCAAGGGGGCCGGCATACCCCTTGCGCCGCAGGACGTCGGCCGCATCGGCACTGCCGGCAATCGCGTAATCGGCCAGGCGGAAATTGGCCAGCTCGAACCAGCGGAAGGGCGGCGGGTACACCCTCAGCAGGTTCTGCCAGGTGAAGAAGAGCGTGCGCGCGCCGGCGGCTTTGCCGGCCCGCAGGCCCAGGTACGTCGCCAGGTTATACGGCTCCTCGTCCATATGCAGGATATCCGGGCGGAGCTGACGCACCCAGCGGGGCAGTTCGGGATAATAATGGATGTGGAAATGGCCGTTCCAGCGCATGGGGCTGACGATGAGCTGATAGCCGGCGGTATGCCGTTCCTCCAGGACGGTCGTCCCTTCCGGTCCTTTCCAATACGGCGGGACGATGACGAACAGCTCCACCGCCGGCAGGCCGGCCAGCGCCTCCAGCTTCGTTTGATATGCGCCCACAATGCAGGCTTTGGAAACCATCAACACGCGCACGGTTGGTTCCTCTGGCACGAAAAGGCCGGCGGCGCGCCGTACACATGGGCAGGAGTGCCGATGCGGTTGGCGCGCGCCGGCCGGGATTATTCCTCTTCTTTCTCCTCGTCCGGGGCCGGGCTTTCTTCCGCAGAGCGGGTCATATAGGGCAGGGAATAAATCAGCCGGCGGTCCGCCTCAATGGCCGCCACCGCCTGACGCGTCAGAAAGACGATGTACTCGGTCGGACTGCGAAACCCCGTGCCGTGAATAATCGCCTCCACCCGCGCATACAGCTCGCGCGGGATACTGATGGTCGTATATTTCCCCTTGCGCTCGCTCATCGGAATGATCCTTTCGGTCCCCATACCCGGCGGCCAGATATACTGTCATTGACCTGGCAAGGAAATTATACAGATGGGATGTCCCGGCGTCAAACTAACCCTGCGAGTTTGCCTTTCCGCCGTCCTCGGGTATAATGCCGGCGGCGGGAACGCAATGCACAAGGAGCGAGACCGTGCCATCCGAAGCAAATACCCCAGGCGCCGGCATCCTGGCCCGGCTCACCCTGATACTGATCGCCGTACTGCTGTGCTGGACCGCCGGCTCCCTGCCCATCCTGGCAGACGACCCTACCCCCACCCCCACTCCTTATAGCTGGGAAAAGTGGCTTGAGGTCGAGGAGGAGATGGCCTCGCCGGCGCTCCGCCGCGAGCTTCTGGCACTCCCCCGCATCCTGACCTATATCGTCCAGCCGGGCGACACCGTATCCGGCATTGCCAGCCGCTTTGGCCTGGACATCGACACTATCCGCTGGTCCAACCCGGAGCTGGAACGCAACCCCGACTACCTACGTCCCGGCACGGCGCTGACCATCCTGCCCGTGCGGGGCGTATATCACCAGGTGGCGGCCGGCGACACCCTGGAATCCATCGCCCGCCGCTACGGTGTGGCAGTGGAAGACATCGTCAATTATCCGCTGAACCACCTCGATTCGGCCGACAGCCCGCTGAAAGCCGGCACCTGGCTCATCGTGCCGCACGGCACCAAGCGCCTGGCCCGCCCCAAGCCGGCACCCGCGGCCGGCTACCTCTTCGCCTGGCCTATCGTCGGCACGGTCACCCAGGGCTACAGCGCCGGCCACCGCGCCATCGACATCGGCGCTCCCTACGGCAGTGCGGTCTATGCCGCCCGCGCCGGCGTCGTGGTGCATGCCGGCTGGTCCGAGACCGGCTACGGCTACACCCTCATCATTGACCACGGCGACGGCTACCGCACCCTGTACAGCCACCTCAAGGGCACCTGGGTCTCCAAAGGGCAGAAAGTGGCCTGCGGCCAGCTCATCGGCGAGGTGGGGAGCACCGGCAACTCCAGCGGCCCCCACGTCCACTTTGAGATTCGTCTGAACAACACCCGCTTGAATCCACTGGATTACCTGCCGCCGCAGTAAGGCCGGCATCGGAGGAAGCCCATGCGCGAGGAATATTACGCCCGTCCCCTGGTCTTCGGACACCGCGGCGCCAGCGCCGCCGCACCGGAGAACACCATGGCGGCCTTCGAGCTGGCGGCGGAAATGGGCGCGGATGGAGTGGAGCTGGACGTCCAGCTATCCAAGGACGGCGAGGCCGTCATCTGCCACGACTTTTTCGTGGACAAGACCACCAACGGCCGCGGCAGGGTGGATTCGTTCACGGTGCAAGAACTGCGTGCCCTGGACGCCGGCTCCTGGTTCTCGCCGACCTTCGCCGGCCAGCGCATCCCCACCCTGCGCGAGCTGTTCGAGCGGCTGGGCCGGCGCCTGCTCTTTAACGTGGAGCTGAAATCGGACAGCCTGCGGGACAACGGCCTGGAACGCCGCGTGGCGCAGTTAGTCCGCGAGTTCGACCTCTACGATCGCGTCATCGTCTCCTCTTTTAACCCGGCCGCGCTGTGGCGCATGCGCCGGCTGGACCCGCGGGTGGACCTGGGACTGCTGTACTATGACGAACAGCCCATTCACCTGCGGCGCGCCTGGGCGCGATACATCATCCCCTTCCAGGCCATGCACCCGTATTACCCGATGGTGGACAAGCGCTACATGGAATGGGCGCGCCGCAACCGCTATAAGGTGAACGTGTGGACCGTGGACGATGAAGAGGAAGCCCGCCGGCTACTGCGGCTGGGGATCAACATCATCATCACCAACCGCCCCGATGCCATCCGGCGAGTGGTCGAGGAAATGGCCGGCTGAGAGGGGATCTCACCCCATCACCACGCGCCAGGCATGGGTATAGATGGTCATGCGGCCGGCGCGCGCATAGCCGACCAGCGTGCAGTTCAACCGCTCCGCCAGGTCAATGGCCAGGGTGGTGGCGGAGGAGCGCGAGATGGCGACAGGAAGCCCTACCCGCACCGCCTTCGTGACCATCTCATAGCTGGCACGGCCGGTGCTGTACAGGATTTTATCATGCAGGGGAATGCGCCGGAGCAGGCAGTAGCCGATGGCCTTGTCAATAGCGTTGTGCCGGCCGACATCCTCGCTGAGGGCCACCAGATTCCCCGCCGCGTCGAATATGGCCACGGCATGGACGCCGCCGGCCTCTCGATAAGCCCGCTGGCCCTCCGCTAAACTGCGCGCCAGCCGGCGGATGACCTCCGCCGGCACCTGCAGTGCATTCTCTAGCGGCGTCAACTGCTCCGCCACTTCCCCCGGGTCGGCCCGCCCACAGCCGGAGCGCACCAACCGCATCACCTCCGGCGGCCGGTCGGAGACCTGCCCATCCAGGGTGGTGATGTTCACGATATTGCGGGAGATGTCCAGCGGGTCGGAGAACGTGCCGGCGGCCGGCGCGGAGCCGCCGCAGTGCTGGACCAGACCGATGGCCTCGAAGCTGGTGACAAGGCCCTCCGTGACGCAGTAGCCCACCGCCAGCTCTTTCTCCTGGCCGGGCGTGCGCATCAGCACGGCCACCGGCCGGCCGTTGAGCTGAATCTGCAAGGGCTCCTCCACGACCACAAAGCCCTCGGCCGGCTCGCTCCCTTTGCCGTTCAGGCGCAGGAAGCGGCGCCGTTCCAGCGCCGGCATACCTCCCTCGCTCTCCCTATCCATACAGGCATCCATCCCCCGTTGCATACCCATCATACTTTCAGGCGCAGGGCGCCGGTCGGGCAGGCCTCGACGCACGCCGGCGACCCCCGGCCGGCGCACAGCTCACATTTGACCACCCGCCGCTGGAGGGGGTCAAAGAACATGGCGGAGAACCGGCAGACCTCCACGCACTCTCGACAGCCGATGCACAGGCCGTAGTCCACGCGCCAGACGCCCAGCGTATTGTCCTTGTAAATGGCATCCACCGGACAGGCCTTGGCGCAGTCCGGTTCGGCGCACTGCCGGCAGACAAAGATGCGGTTATCGCCGCCGAACTCATCCAGCTCGATCTCGATGCGCGAGCTGGCGAGACTGCTGTACCCGTCATTGACAGTGGAGCAGACCGTCATACAGGAGAGACATCCACTGCAGAGCGAGGCTTTGGTGATAAGATGCATGGCTGATCATTCCTGCCGGCGGGCGAGATAGAGATGCCGGCCCGCCCCAGCGCTCCTAGTATACATGAAAGCCCACCAGACGCCAAAAGGCCCTCCAAGGAGGCTGGTGGAAAGGCCATTTCTGCATCAGATGGACCAGCTTCACTCCCCCTCCGGATTTGAATTTCCCAACGGGCACTTTTCCAGTATAATACGCGTGCACGCTGGCCGGCAGGGCCAAAAAG
>JACIWP010000008.1 GCA_014360855.1 Anaerolineae bacterium | reverse complement strand
GCAGTTTGTGATACAGTACCATTGGTCGTAATGACAATGGACATGCCGCGCAGGTCATGGCACGGTGGCCAGAAGGGACAGGAATTGGGAAGCATGCCTAAGGGTTGGAATGATATGATCCAGCATGCTTGGGCCGGCTTCCCAGTCCCTGACCTCTGGCCCCCGATGCTCGCCTTGCTGAACCATTCAGCCGGCGCATCTCCCATGCCTGCCCCATGTCCCTTGTCTCCGTGACGCATTTTTCAAAACAAAGGGAGTAGTACAGCTATGGAAGTGAAACGGTATGTTGCAAAAGTGGGCGAGCGAGAGGTCATCATCGAGACTGGGAAGCTCGCCGGCCAGGCAGGCGGCGCGGTGACAGTGCGCTGTGGCGATTCCGTCCTGCTGGCGACCGCCACTGCGGCGAAGGAACCGCGCGAGGGGGTTGACTTCTTCCCGCTCAGCGTCGATTTTGAGGAGCGGCTGTACGCGGCCGGCCGCATCCCGGGCAGTTTCTTCCGCCGCGAGGGGAAGCCCACGGAGCAGGCCATCCTGCAGGCGCGCTTGATTGACCGCTCCATCCGGCCCCTGTTTCCCAAGGACTTCCGCAACGATGTCCAGGTCATCGTCACCGCCCTCTCCTCGGATGAGGAGAACCCGCTGGACATCCTGGGCATGATCGGCGCCTCGGCCGCGCTGACCATCTCCGACATCCCCTGGGAGGGTCCCATCGGGGCAGTGCGGGTGGGCTATGTGAACGGCCAGTTCGTCTTCAACCCCACGCTGTCGGAGCTGGAGCAGAGCCTGCTGGATATCCGCCTGGCCGGCTCGGAGGATGCCATCATCATGGTTGAGGCCGGCGCCAAAGAGGCGCCCGAAGAACTGGTGGTTCAAGCGCTGGAGGCCGGCCACCGCGCCATGCAGGACTTGATCCGCGTCCAGCGCCAGATGCGCGAGGAAGTGGGCAAGCCCAAGGTCGAGTATGAGCCGGTGCAGATGGACGAGGCGCTGGCGGAGCGCGTGCGCGCCATGGCCACTGAGCCTATCAAGCAGGTACTGCTGGAGAAGGACGACAAGCACGGCCGGCGCGAGGCTCTCGATGCACTGTTGGAATCCATCGTCGAACAGCTTACCCAGGAGCTGGGCGAAGAGAACCTTGACCTGAACACGGTCAAGACCACCTTCGACGATATCGTCAAAGCCGAGGTGCGGCGTGCCATCCTGGAGGAACAGCGGCGTCCCGACGGCCGCAAGCCGAACGAACTGCGCCCGCTGTACTGCGAGGTTGGGGTTCTGCCGCGCACCCACGGTTCCGGCCTGTTCGTGCGCGGCGAGACCCAGGTGCTCACCATCGCGACCCTGGGAACCACCGCCGAGGAGCAGAAGCTGGACAGCCTGGATTCCGAGGAAACCAAGCGCTACATTCATCATTATAACTTCCCACCGTTCTCCGTGGGCGAGGTGCGGCCTCTGCGCGGCCCCGGCCGGCGCGAGATCGGCCACGGCGCGCTGGCAGAGCGCGCCCTGGTGCCCGTCCTGCCCTCCGAGGAGGAATTCCCGTACACCATCCGTCTGGTCTCGGAGGTGTTGTCCTCCAACGGTTCCAGCTCCATGGCCAGCGTGTGTGGAAGCACCCTGGCGCTGATGGATGCCGGCGTGCCCATTAAGCGGCCGGTGGCCGGCGTGGCTATGGGCCTTATCACCGACGGCCAGCGCTACGTCATTCTGACCGATATCCAGGGTTTGGAAGACCATGAGGGCGACATGGACTTCAAGGTGGCCGGCACGCGCGAGGGCATCACCGCCCTGCAGATGGACATCAAGGTGAAGGGCATCTCCTCGCAGATCCTGTCCGAAGCCCTGGCGCAGGCGCGGGAAGCCCGCCTGCAAATCCTGGACTTCATGGCCCAGACCATCAGCGAGCCGCGGCCGGAGCTGTCGCCGTACGCGCCGCGCATTATCAAGCTCACCATTGACCCGTCCAAGATCGGCATGCTCATTGGCCCAGGCGGCAAAGTGGTGCGCAAGATCCAAGAGGATGCCAAGGTCGAGATCCAGATCGAGGAGGACGGCACGGTATATATCGCCGCACGCGCCGACTCCAACCCTGACCTGGCTGTGCAGATGGTCGAGCAGATCACCGAGGAAATCCAGGTCGGCAAGATTTACACGGGCAAGGTGGTGCGCATCACCGACTTCGGCGCCTTCGTGGAAATCCTGCCGGGCCAGGACGGATTGGTGCATATCTCGCAGTTGGCCGATTACCGCGTGCCGCGTGTGGAGGATGTGGTACGCGTGGGCGATGAAGTCATGGTGATGGTGACCGATATCGACCCCGAAGGGCGTGTGCGCCTCTCCCGCCGTGCGGTGATGGAGGGCTGGACGCCTGAGGAAGCGCGCATGCACGATAGGCCGCCGGCGTCCAATAAGAGCGAGGGAGGTCGGCCCCGCAGTGAGTCCGGCCGGCCGCCGCGCAGCGGCGGAGAGCGCAGCGGTGGAGAACGGCCGGTGCCCTCCGGCCCCCGCCGGCGCGGCCGCTAACAATGAATGATGCGGACAGGAGGGACCAGGCCGGCCTGGTCCCTCTTTTCCACACTCTGCTCGCTCACTGCAATGGGGAAACCGAACATGGACGAGGATTATCAACCCAACCCCATCTTGTCTCAACCGGAAGATATGCCGACGCCCCCGTCAGCGCCCCGCCGGCCGGCCCTGCTGGCCTGGCTGCGGGAGGTCGTCGAAACCCTCCTGCCGGCGGTGGTCATCGCCGTGCTCATCAACATGTTTCTGGCGCAGGCGACGCGCGTCTACGGGCAGAGCATGGAGCCTACCCTGCACACCAACCAGCGGCTTATCGTGGAGAAGATCACCTACCGTTTTCACGGCCCGCGTCGGGGCGATATCGTGGTGCTGAAGCTCCCCGAGCACAGCGAGGAACTGCTCATCAAGCGGGTCATCGGCCTGCCGGGCGAGAAAGTGGAGATTCACGACGGGACGGTGTACATAGACGGCCGGCCGCTGGACGAACCGTATCTGGCGCAAAAGACCCCTGGCAGTATGCCGGCGGTCGTCGTGCCGCCTCTGCATGTCTTTGTGCTGGGGGACAACCGTTCTGCCAGCAACGACTCGCGCGCCTTCGGGCCAGTGCCGATTGCCAATATTGTTGGCAAGGCGTGGCTGTCCTATTGGCCTCCGCAAGCGGTGCGGGTCTTCGACTGAGTGGTTAGAGTAAGGTGCCGGCGGGGATGAGCGAGCAAAAGCCCGAACTGCCCCTTCCGCAATCGGTATCCAGGCGCTGGAGCGCCCAGGCCAAGCTCGTGGTGGTCATTGCCACCATGATCGCTGTGGTCTGGGCGCTGTTCCGCTTCAGCAGTTTGCTCTCCCCGCTCATTATCGCTGTTATCCTGGCCTATCTCCTCACGCCGCTGGTGAACTGGCTGCATCGGCGCGCTCGCTTCCCGCGTGTGGTGGCCCTGCTGGTGGTCTATATCATACTGCTTGGCCTTATCAGCGTGGTGCCCCTGTTGGTGGTCCCGCCCCTGGTCAAGGAATTCGGGAACTTTCGGCTGGACCTGGAAAGCATCATCGTCAATGTTATAAGCTTCCTCTCCCGGCCCATCAGCGTCCTGGGCTTCGTGCTGGAACCCCCCAATATCTATGACCAGCTTGTGGCCACCCTGCGCGGTCTGTTGTCGCCCATGGCGGTCAGCGCTGTCAGCATCCTGATGGGCATTGCCAGCAGTTTGGTCTGGCTGATTTTCATCCTGGTGGTCTCTTTCTACCTCATCAAGGACGCGGATCCCATCATGCATTATCTGCGCGGCATGATCCCACCGGACCTGCGTCCTGATGCGGACCGGCTGATCGCGGAAATCGGGGATATATGGAACTCGTTTTTCCGCGGCCAGCTTGTGCTGAGCGCCACTGTCGGGGTGATCACCGGGGTGGTCGTCACGGCGTTGGGGCTGAGCAATGGCGCGATACTCGGTTTGCTCGCCGGCGTCCTGGAAGTGATCCCCAATTTTGGGCCGGTGCTGGCGGCGATCCCTGCCATCCTGCTGGCGCTGTTCCAGGGTTCCAAGTTTATCCCCATTGGCAACGGCTGGTTCGCGCTGGTGATCGCCGGCGCCTATGTCCTCATCCAGCAGATCGAAAATAACTACCTGGTGCCGCGCATCATCGGGCGCAGTGTCAAGCTGCATCCGGTGGTGGTGCTGGTGGGCGCGGTGGCCGGCGCCTACCTGGGCGGCATCCTGGGCGTGTTCCTGGCCGCGCCGGTCATCGCTTCGGTGCGGGTGCTGGGCCGCTATCTGTACCGCAAGGTGCTGGATATGGAGCCTTTCGAGCCGGTGCTGGTGCCCCTGCGCGAGCCGGAGCCCATGCCCATCGCCGGCATGCTCTGCGGCCGGGAAATCAACGCCATCCTCTTTGACCTGGACGGCACCCTCATGGACACCGACGATGCCATGATTGACGCCTGGGCGGAGCGCATCAAGGCGGCGAACCCGGCCTGGTCATCCCCGGAACTGCGGAATGCCCTGCGCCGGCTGGTTATGGCCGGCGAAAAGCCCACCAATGCCCTCCTGACCTTTTTGGACCGGCTGGGGCTGGACCGGCCGGCGTTCCGGTTGAAGGCCCAGCTTGACGCCATCCGCAAAGAGGGTGAGGTCTCGTTTCGGCCCATGGAAGGGGCCCAGGATGTGATCCAGTCCCTGAGCACCCGGTTCAAGCTGGGAATTATCACCACGCGCTCGCGCCAGGAGGCCCAGGCCTTCCTGCGGCAGGCCGGCCTGGATGGCCTGTTTCAGGTCATCATCACCCGCGATGATGTGGAGCGGCTGAAACCCCATCCCGAATCGGTCTGGCGCGCCGCGCTGGAGCTCGGGATCCCGGCCCAGCGCTGTGCCGTGGTGGGGGATACGGATGTGGATATCCAGGCGGCCAAGGCCGCCGGCGCCCTGGCGATCGGGGTCCTCTCCGGCTTTGGCGATGAGAAAGACCTCTCCCAGGCCGACGTCATCCTCAACTCCATCCGCGACCTGGACAAGTGGCTGTAACGTAAAACGGCCAGGCAAGGACTTGCCTGGCCGCAGAGCGCGGGACCCTCGCAGTTTACGCTTTCAGCTCCTCTGGCATCTCCAGCGGCACGACCTCCCCTTCGGGCGTCACCCGCCGGAGCAGTTCGGGCGATTCCACCCGGTCGATGAATAGGATGCCGTCCAGGTGATCGATCTCGTGCTGGAAGGCGCGCGCCAGGAAACCGTCCGCTTCCACCCGGGTGGGCCGGCCGCGCACATCCTTTCCCTTTACCGTCACCTTCAGTGACCGCTTCACCGGGCCGATGATGTTCGGGATGGAGAGACAGCCCTCGTTCTCGACCGCCTCTTCTTCACTGCGCTCGACGATCTCGGGATTGACCAGGGCGAAGAGTTTGCCGGCGAGGGGATGTTCGTATTCCTCCGGCAACTGCACCACGATGATGCGCTGGGAGATGCCGATTTGCGGCGCGGCCAGTCCGACCCCATCGGCGGACTGCATGGTCTCGACCATGTCATCTACCAGCTCCTGGAGGGCCTTGTTGAATTGGGAGACCCTCTTGGCCGGCCGGCGCAGGACTGGCTCCCCTAACGTATATATCTTCCGGACAGTCATGGCATGCTCTCTTCGTTCGGGCTAAGGTTTAGCAAAATCATTATACTCCTGAACATTTTCCCTGTCAAAAAGTATACCCGCCGGCCGGCGCTTCTGCGACACAAACAGATGACAGTCACCTGCGCGGCGACTGTCATCTGATCGTACCGGAATGGCTTCACCTTGAGCCAGGAGTACGTCCAGGGTCGGGATACGTTACTCCAGCGAGCGGCGCAGTTCGCGCACCTTGTCCATGAGCGCTTTGACCCGCTTCGCGTCCACGGGGTTCCAGATGTTGCCATCCACTTTGAACGCCGTGCCGACGATGGCTCCATCGGCGATGGCGAGCTGTTGTTCCACGTTTTCCAGGCGCACGCCGGTGTTAGCGAAGACGGGCACGTCCGGCACGGCATCTTTGACCAGTTTGAGCACCTGGGTGGAGGTCTCGGCGCCGGCGGTCAGGCCGGACACGCACAGCGCATCCGGTTCGGCGTTGAAGACCGTGGAGCGGGCGATATCGGTCACCGAACGGTTGCCGAGATAGGCGGCGGCTTCTGGCACGATGTTGAAGAAGAGGCGGACGTGGCCGGCGCCGATGGCGTGCTGATGGCGCACCACCTCGCCGCAGTTGGTGTTCCACAGACCGAAGTCCGAGGCATACACACCTGTGAAGATCTCGCGCACGAACTGGGCGCCGGTGGCCATGGCCAGGTCGATAGAGGCCTTCGGGTCCCAGAGCACATTGACGCCGAAGGGCACGCGGATGGCCGGCTTGAGTTGGGCGATAATGCTGGCCATGCAGGCCACCGTGATCGTGTCCACCTTCGTGAGGTAGGGTAGGCTGAACTCGTTGGAGAACATGACGGCGTCTACCCCGCCTTCCTGCAGGGCCAGCAGGTCGGCGCGCGCCTGCTCATACACCCAATCCAGCCCCTTCCGCGGGTCATATTTCGGGTCGCCGGGCAGTGCCTGCATGTGACACATGGCAATAATAGGCTTTTTGACCCCGAAAAACTCTTCCGTCCAATATTTCACTGCGCTCCTCCATACACGATGTGAGATATCGGCGAACCAGGGTGGGCCGGAAAATGGCCGGCGGTTATGCTTCCCCCGCAATATAATCCGATAGGCGGTGCATCAGGGAACGGGTCGCCCGATACAGCTCGCGGAAAACGGCGTAATGGAAGTCATATGCCGGCCGATCCCTCGTGTCCGGCTGGACCACCTCGCGAATGGTGACCCACTGGCGGATGTCCGCCAGGCTCTGGAAGAGGCCGATGCCGCGGCCGGCCAGGAAGGCGTCCCCATACGAAGCGCCGATCTGTTGGGCGGGGATGTGCAGTTGTACCCCACAGGCATCGGAGACGATGCCCATCCACAAGCGGTTCTTGGTGCCGCCGCCCACCGCCAGGATGCGCGCCGGCCATACCTTTTCCTGCTCCATAACCTCCAGGTTGTGGCGGATGCCGTACGCCACCCCCTCCAGCAGGGCGCGGTATATGTCCCCCTTGGTGTGTTCCAGCCGCAGGCCGAACAGCACGCCGACGGCCTTTGGGTCGTGCAGAGGGGTGCGCTCGCCGGCGAAGTAGGGCAGAGCGATGAGCCCACGGGCGCCGGCGGGAGAATGGGACGCCAGCTCGGCGAACTGGGCATAGGCGTCTGGCCCGCCGGCTTTCTCCTGCTCCATTTCCCATGTGCCGAACTGATCGCGGAACCAGGTGGTGAGACTGCCGGCGGTGGACATGCCGCCCAGGAAGGAGTAGGCGCCTTCCTCTAGGAAATTGGAGCTCCAGAAATGTTCGGTCTGTATCAGCTCAGCGGTCTTCATGATGAAGAAGATGCTGCTCCCGAACATGAGCATCATGTCGCCGAAATCGGCAACGCCGGCGCTGAGCGCTTCGGCCGCGGCGTCGGTGGTGCCGGCGACCACCGGTGTGCCTTCCGCCAGGCCGGTTTCCTCCGCCGCCTGTCGGGTGACCCTGCCGACGACCTCATAGCTCCAGTACGCTCGGGGGAGCCGCTCCAGCGGGACGATATGGGCGGCGACCTCAGGGATCCATTCCCTGCGGCGCACGTCGAAGAGCGGGGCATAGCCGGCGGCCGTGTAAATGTCAATGGAGGGTACCCCCGTCAGCCGGTACACCAGGTAGGCCTCGCTGGTCAGGAACCAGCGGGCGCGGGCGTACACTTCCGGCTCGTTGTTGCGGATCCAGAGGATCTTCGGCCCGGAGGCCTGAGAGGTCAGGTGGGAGCCGCTGATGCGGTAGATGGTGTCTTTGCCGAGGATGGCTTCCAGTTGGGCAATTTCTTTCGATGCGCGCGTGTCAATGCCGTAGAGGATGCCTGGGCGCAGGGGCCGGCCGGCCTCATCAATCGGCAGGACGCACGAGCCGATGGCGCTGGTGCCGATGGAAAGGATTTCGCTCGGGCGGATGCCGCTTTTCTCCAGCAAGGCGCGCACAATGACGACGAAATCGTGCCACCATACACTGTCCGCGTCCATCTCAAAATGGCCCGGCTTGGGCATGTCCATGCCGTGCGGCACCGTGTGGCTGGCGACCAGCGTGCCGTCCGGCTTCACCAGCACGCCTTTGGAGGAATAGGTTCCGATGTCGACGCCCAACAGGTATCCTTCTGCCATAGCTTGCCCCCGTCTCAGAGCAGGACCCTGCCGTTCTGGAAGATCAGCTTGCCGTCCAGGTAGATTTCGCCCTCCTGGCGCATATCCTTGACGATGTCCCAGTGGATGGCCGATTGATTCGTGCCACCTACGTGGGGATATGCTCGACCCAGCGCGATGTGCACCGTGCCGCCCATCTTCTCATCCAGGAGGATATCCTTGCAGAAGTGGGTCACGGCGGGGTTGGTGCCGATAGCGAACTCCCCGATGCGGCCGGCGCCGGCGTCGGTGTTCACGATGGCCTGTAGGAAGTCCTGGTTGGTGGAGGAGCGCGCTTCTACCAGCGTGCCCTTTTCCCAGCGCAGGGTGATATCGTGCATCAGCCGGCCGCCCAACACCCCTGGGAATTCAAAGTAGATGGAACCCTCTACGGACTCCTCCACCGGCGCGGTGGCGATTTCTCCGTCCGGCATGTTCATGTGTCCATCGGCCACGTCCCATGTGCGGCCGGCGACGGAAAAGCGCAGGTCGGTGCCCTTCCCCACCACGCGCACCTCTGTACCCTTGTTCAGTTCCTCGGCCCAGCGGCGCCATTCCCTGGAGACGGCCGGCCAGTCCAGAAAGCAGGCGTCGAAGAACATATCGGTGATCGTTTCCTCGTCCACGCCGGCCTGCATGGCCAGCGCCGCGTTGGGCACGCGCACCAGGCACCAGCGCGTCTTTTGCCAGCGCAGTGTGGAGATCTGTCCCATCGCCTTACGGAGCAGGGAGAGTTTGTCGGCGGGGATGTCCCAGAAGACGTCCAGGTTATGGGCGCCGCGCAGGCCGAAGTAGACATCGGCCCATTCCATGCCGTAGGCCTCGATTTCCGGCACCCAACCGATCTGCTCCAGACTGCCGTGCTTCAGCACCAGCCGGTTCAGCTCTTCGGAGAGGAACTGCACCTGGGGGTAGGCGCCGGCCTGGATGTAGGCCCGATAGACGGAGTGCATCAGGGGATAGGTCTCCAGCTCCACAAAGGCGATCATCACGCGCTCGCCGGGGCGCACGCCGGCGGAGTAATTCACCAGCAACTGGCCGAGCTGAATCCAGCGCTTGTCCATGTGTGTGCTCCCAAAAGGTTTATGAGCTTTGGGCGCGGCGCCCGCGGATGAAGTAGTTGGCGACGAAAACCAGGATCAGCAGGACGCCCCAGGCGAAGTCTTTGAAGAACGTACTGCCGCGCACGCCGGACAGGGCCATCTGGAAACCTGTGGACAGGATCTGCAGGATGACGACGGCGATGAAAACGTCAATCACCCGGCCCATACCCGGGTTCACGTTGGCCAGCACGCAGATAAGGATGGTCAGCAGGACGTAGGTGGTGGCGCCGTACTCATACGCCGCTGACATGGTGCGTCCCATGATAAGGATGCCGGTCACCGCAGAAAGGATACCGCTGTAGATGTAGGCGCCCATGAGAATGGCGCGGTTATCAATGCCGGAGAACTCCGCGGCCACCGGGTTGGAGCCCAGCAGGCGCGCCTTGAATCCGAAGCTGGTGCGGTCCAGGAGGATGTACGTCAGGATGGTAAAGCCTATAAAGATAAGGAAGGGGATGGGGATGCCTAGGATGGTCTGGGCGCCAATGACAGAGAGTTGGGTTGGGAAGCCTGTGACGGTGGCGCCGCCGGTCAGGCCTACCGAGATGCCTGTGAACAAGGTCATCGTGGCCAGGGTGGCCAGGATGGGGGGGACACCGACGTAGCCGATCAGCAGGCCGTTGACCATGCCGCACAGCCATCCGACGGCGATGGCGATGAGGAAGGCGACTGCCAGGTACAATGTCACGACGGCGCCGGCGGCGTCCTTGGGGATGAACTTCACCATAAAGAAGCCGGCCAGCACCGCCGCCAGGTTGGATGTGGCATTGACGGACAGGTTAATGCCGCCCGTGTAGATGGAAATCATCATCGCCAGCGTCAACACCCCCAGCTCGGGCATTTGAAACCCCATGGAGGTGATGCTGCGCACCGTGAGGAACTTCTCCACGATGATGGAAAAGAACACGAACAGGATGACAGCGAGCACCAGCAGTTGAATGGTCTCACTGCCGACGCGGATTTTTCGGAAGGCGCCGGCCAGTGGCTTGCGGCGAACAGGTGCGGCGGGTTTATCGTTGGTTCTTTGCGTCATCCCTCTATTCTCCGTCCCAAAATTATGCCGCTTCGGTGGTGCGGCGGAGCCGGCGGGCGCGCTGGGCGCGGATGGCCGGGATGGAGGTGAACACCACCAGGATGATGCCCACCACCAGCCTCTGCCACTGCACCGGGATGCCCGTCAGGATCAGCGCACGGTTGATAATCTGGATCAACAGCACGCCCAGCGTGGTGCCGATGACCGTGCCGCGTCCCCCGGTGATGGAGGCGCCGCCCAGGATGATGGCGGCCAGCACGTCCAGCGGCTGGGTGATGAAGAGCACCGGGTTGAAGTAGCGGCTCAGGAAGCCCTGGGTCACGCCGGCGATGGCCGAAAGCACTCCCATTAAGGCAAACGCCACCATCCAGATAAAGTTGACGTTGAAGCCACTGCGGATGGCGACCTCTTTGTTTCCTCCGATGGCGAAAAGGCCGCGGCCGATAATGGTGTATTTCAGCATCCACCAGACGAACAGCCCGATGACCACGGCATAAATGATGGAGACATGCAGGCCGGTCTGGCCGACGTAAGGGTCTTTGGCTGTGATCAGGAAGCGGGCGTAATAACCCACAGTGCCCTGGGGCAGGTCAAAGTTGGCGGTCGCGCCGATGAAGAAGAGGTTGAATCCGTACCACATAGTGTAGAGGGCGAGGGAGACGTTGAAGACCGGCAGGTTGAAGCGGGTCACTAGGAAGCCCATCAGCAGGCCGGCCAGCAGGCCCATGGCGCCGGCGATCAGGAAATACAGCAGGGTGCCGCCTTCATAGCCCAGCTTCAGCAGGAACATATGGGTAGTATATGAGGTCATGGCGGCGATGGCGACGAACGAGATGTCAACGCCGCCGGCGATCATCAACGGCAGTACGCCGAACGACATGATGAAATACACGATGGAGGCGCGCAGGGTGTCAAACAGGGTGGAAATGGAAAAGAAGGCAGGGTTGATGATGCCCACCACCAGGGAGAGCGCCACCAGGATCAGAAAGATGATAAACTCATGGGTGCGGATAATCTTTTTCAGCATCTGACGCCCTTTGCTAACTGGAATGTGCGGTTGCGGCCGCGACCAGCTCCGCGTTCAGCACCTGTTCGGTGATCTCCTCGCGGCGGAACTCGCGGGCGATGCGGCCGGCACGCATCAACAGGATGCGGTGACAGGTCTGCATCAGCTCCGGGATGTCGTCGGAGATGAGCAGGATGCCCATGCCCTGATGGGCTAACTGGCGGATCAATTCGTGGATTTCGGCCTTGGAGCCCACGTCCACGCCCACGGTCGGGCCGTTCAGGATGAGCACCTTTGGGCTGCGGGCGATCCACTTTGCCAGCACCACGCGCTGTTGGTTGCCGCCAGAGAGGGTTTTGACGGGCAGTTCCCCCGAAGGGGTTTTGATTTCCAGATCGCGTATCCAGCGCTCGGCTTCGGCGGACTTTGTCCGCAGGTCCAGCAGGCCCAGCCGGCGCAGGAACCGCTCGATAAGCGTCACAGTGACGTTATCGGAAATGGGCTGGTCCAGGAACAGCCCTTCGCGAATGCGGTCTTCGGGGACGTAGCCGATGCCGTGCGCTACCGCATCGGTGATACTGCGGATAGCGATTTCCTTGCCTTCGATGAAGATGCGGCCGGCATCGGCCGGCATCACCCCAAACAGCGACAGGGCCAGCTCGGTGCGGCCGGAGCCGAGCAGGCCGGTGATGCCCAGCACTTCATGGGCCTTCAGCTCGAATGACACGTCGTAAAAACCGCCCTCCAGGGTCAGCCCTTCCACGCGGAGCAGGGGAGGCGCTGTCTCGTCAATTTTCTCGAACGTGACGGTGCTGGTATCGATCCGGCGGCCCGTCATATAGTAGGCCATGGTGGGGATGTCGAGGCCGGCGGCTTCCTGGTCCAGCACCTTTTTGCCGTTGCGGAAGATGACGGTGCGGTCCGCGATCTCCATCACCTCGTTGAGCTTGTGGCTGACGAAGAGGATGGCCAGCCCTCGTTGCTTCAGCTCCCGGATGACGTTGAACAGCGCCTGGATCTCCCGCTGGGTGAGGGCGGTGGTTGGCTCGTCCATGATAATGATACGGGCGTTGGCCAAAAGGGCCTTGATAATGGCGATAAGCTGGCGGTCGGCCGCCGGCAGGGTCTCCACCACGGCGTCCAGCGGCAGGGAGGCGTTGATCTTGGCCAGCCCTTCCCTAGCGATTTGCTCGACCTCTTTCCAATCCACTATTTGCTTGCCGCTGGCAAGGAGTTCGTTGATGGCGATGTTTTCGGCGACGGTAAGGTTGGGGAAGAGGGAAAAGTCCTGGTAGATAACCTGAATGCCCTCGTGTATGGCCTCGATGGGGGTCAGGCGTTTGTAGTGATGCCCGTTGATGTAGATATCGCCCTCATCTGGGGTGTAGACGCCGGAGATGATTTTGATCATGGTGGATTTGCCGGAGCCGTTTTCGCCGACCAGACAGCAGATCTCGCCGGCGCGAATTGTCAGGCTCACGTCATCCAGCGCCACCACGCCGCCAAACCGCTTGCTGATATGTTCAGCTCGCAACAGCTCTTCCGTCATGAGATAACACCCTTTCCAGGAAGATGAAAGGTACGAATGCCTTGCACCGTTCGAGGTGCCCCCATATATGGCGGCTTGCCGGTCGCCATATATGGGGGTCTGACAGCGTTACGCTCCAAGGGCGCCGGCTGGTTTAGAACGGGTACTTATCCATGTTGCTGGCGTCAATCTTGATCCAGGCGGAGCCGTAGATGACCGGCACGCCGTTGACGCCCTTGCGCAGGATGATCTTCTCATAGCCGGGCACGCCCAGGTCCATGCCGTCGGTGATCTGCTCGCCCTTGATGAGCTTGTAGGCGACCACCATACAGGCATAGCCGGCGGTGGCCGGGTCCCAGGCCATGGCCAGGTCCACCGCGCCCGTCTTCAGCAGTTCGCCGGCATAGGAGGTGATGCTGGTGCCCACGACGGCGATCTTGTCCTGCAGGCCGGCCTCCTCAATCGCGCGGCCGGCGCCCACCACGTCGCCGGCGGCCGAGCCCAGCACGCCCTTGATGTCCGGATGCGTGCGCAGGACGTCCTTCATGGTGTTGTAGGCGACTTCCTGGTCCTCTTTGGACTCGTACTTGGCGATGAACTGCATCTTGGGATAGTTCTTCTCGGCGTAGGCCTTGGCGCAGTCCTGCCACTCGTTGTGGGAAGCGTTGGTCAGGGAGCCGACGAACTGGATGTACTTGCCTTCCTCGCCGGTGCGCTTGGCCAGCTCCTTCATCATTTCCTCGCCGTAGGCGCAGTTGTCGAAGGCCTCCACGTCGTAGTGCAGGGTGCCCTCGTGGGCGGTGGCGGCCTCATGGCCGATGACGATGATGCCGGCGTCCATGGCTTTCTTCTGGGCCGGCTCGTTCTCCGGCACGCCGTACGGCACGTTGCAGATGGCGTCCACGCCCTGGGCGATCAGGTTTTCAATGATGGCGACCTGCTGGGCGGAATCCACCTGCGAGGGGCCTTCCATGAAGGCCTTCACCCCATAATCCTTGCCGAACTGGAGCACGCCCTCTTCCAGGCGCTTGAACCAGTTGAAGGCGATGGACTTGACGACGGCCGCGAAGACCAACTGCTTCTCCGGCGCCTTCGTTGGGGCCTGTGTGGGCGCGGGTGTGGCGGCCGGCGCGCAGGATGCCAGCATGGCCGCAATCACCAGGACCGACAGCACCATGAAAATGCTCTTTTTCATAGCCTCCTCCTGTCACACAATGTGGGTTCGCTCAAGATGGACCGTACACCGCACATTCTGGAGCCGCGCTCCAACAAACACCGTCTGCCGTTACCCGGAACCTCTCACCTCCTTTCTATGTTAGGCCTGGCACAGGATTCGCCTGTTTTACCGTGCTGGCGGACAGTGATGGGACAGAGGCGGCTTATGCCAGCACGACCTCCACACCCATTTCGCGGATTTGTTCGATCATTTCAGGGGAAGCGCCGGCATCCGTGACGATTTTGTCCACCGCGGTCAGGGGGGCCACGCTGACGAACGTGGTCACGCCGAACTTACTGCTGTCGGCGACCACGATCTTCTCACGCGCACTGTGCAGGAGGTTTTTCTTGATCTGCGCGTCTTCCATGTTATATTCGGTCAGCCCATCATCGAGGCTGATGCCGGCGATGCCGATGAAGGCCTTATCCACATGGAACTCCTGATACACACGCTCCGGCAGGGCGCCGATCATAGAAAGCTCGCGCGGCCGGACAATGCCCCCCGTGATAATCAGACGGGCGTCTGCTTCCAATGAGAGGACATCCACCACCCGGTTGGCGATGGGCAGACAGTTAGTGATGATGGTAAGATTGCGCTTGCCCTTCAGCCAGCGCACGATTTCCAGGGTGGTCGTGCCCACGTCCAGCGCGATGCTGTCGCCGTCGTAAATCAGCTCCGCCGCCTTACGTCCGATGGCCACCTTGACCTCCTGGTTCTTGGCGGCGCGCATCGGGAAAGGCGGTTCATAACTGCGGCCGAGATTGGCCACCGCTCCGCCGTGAATGCGGCGCAGAAGCCCGCGGCGATCAAGCTCGTTCAGGTCCCGGCGAGCGGTCATTTCGGAGACGCTGAAAAGCTGGCAGATTTCGGGGATGGTGATGCGGCCCTTTTCCAGAACGATCTCGATAATTCTGCTGTGCCGCTCGACCGCTTTCATGGCACCCGCTCACGTTCGGTTCTGTTTATATGATACACGAAAAATGTTCGAATGTCAATAGTTCGAACGAACATGGAAGCTTAAAATTTCGCGCCGGCCGGCAAATTGCCGGCACTCCCATTTGTGCCCTCGCCATACCCCGTGCTATACTGGAGTTGAACATTATGATTGACAGCTTCGCGGAGAGGTGCCCAGATCATGAGGGAACGCGCCGGCGTGCATATCGAACTCCCCGGCCAGGGGAACCTGACCATCCGCGCCCTGGTGCTGGACCTGAACGGCACGGTGACGACGGATGGCTCTCTGATCTCCGGCGTCGCAGAGCGGGTGCGCGCTCTTTTGCCCCTGGTGGAGGTCTTTCTGGTGACCGCTGACACGTTGGGAACCGCCGGCGTCGTCGCACAAACGCTGGGTTGCGAACTGCATGTGTTGGAAAAGGGCAGGGAGGCGGAGCAGAAGCGGGATTGGGTGCGTCAGTTGGGCGCCGGCCACACGGCCGCCATCGGCAACGGCGTCAACGATGCGCTGATGCTGAAAGAGGCGGCGCTGGGCATCGCCGTCATCGGCCAGGAAGGAACCGCCGTCCAAGCATTACTGGCCGCGGACCTGGTCGTGCCCGATATCCGCGCCGCGCTGGACCTGCTGTTGCGGCCGGCGCGCCTGACCGCGACATTGCGCCGGTAGCGCCGGCGAGGTCAGCTCCTAAAGCTGAAATTGGGCGGCTGGAGGGAAGCGGTCTCGCTCTCGGCAAGCTGTTTCTCCAGCAGTCTGACCCGGTGCACCAGGTCCGGGTGGATCTGGCTGAGCGGTTCTTTCTCTTCCAGAACCACATAGCTGTCGGGATATTGGAAGGAGAAGCCGAACCGCGCATCGCGATAGGTCAGCCACTGGGCAGGTGATGGACCCGGCATGCTCGTTCCTCCGGCGGGGCCGCTGGCCGGCGCAGTGCCCGGTTCTGTACTGCCCGGTGTCTCTCCGATGCGCACTCCGCCCGGAGTGCTGGGGGATTGGCCGGCCGGCTATCCCCACAGCCGGCGCGCCAGCTCCTCCGGCAGTGCGTTCCGATTGTCCAGAGTGACCTCTACCCGCCAGATAGGGGCATGGGCCGTGCCGGCCAGCCGTTCCTGGAGCGTCTCGACCAGCTCTGGCCGCACCACCATCAACACGCGGACGTTCGGATGGTCACCGACCGTATCCAGGAGTGGGGCGAATCCCTCTCCCCGCAGGAGTTCCAGGGGACCTATCTCATCGATGATGACCAGGTCGTCGCCGGCGCGCAGCGCCTCTTCCACCAGGTGCATGCCCCATCGAAGGGCTCCTGGGTCCATGACGAACGGCCCGACCCGCGGGCCGGCCTGCTCGCCGGCCGCCCCGGTGCTGTACTGCAGTCGCATCTCGCCCGTGCGCAGGTCCTGTAAGTAGGCGCCGGTTTTCTCTCCCTGTTGGTTAAACAGCGCGGGGGAAATGAAGCCGCCGATGCGTTTGCCCCGCCGGCGGCCCTCTTCCACCAATCGCTGACAGACGGTGCTCTTTCCCACCCGACGTGCGCCGGTCAGCAGGATGATCATGGCAGGCGCACCAGCCCTTCCAGGAAGCAGAGGAGCAGGCCGGTCATCATACGGGCCTTGCTCGCGCGGCCGTTCAGCCAGCCGGCGAACAGCTCGGTGGCGCGGCGGTTGCGCACGCCGTAGCGGTAGCATGCCCAGGGATGCTCGTAAAAGAGGCGTGCCAGCAGGAGGATGGGGCGGAGCCGGGAGCGGGCGTAGCGTTCCACGGCACGCGAATAGGAGGGCACGCGCTCGCGGATGATGGCCTCCGCCGCCAGTTTGGCGCTGGCAACGGCATGCCGGATGCCTTCTCCGCTCAGGGGGTCCACCAGGCCGGCGGCGTCGCCGGCCAGCAGGGCACGCGTCGTACCGCGGGGTTCCGGCCCTCGATAGACCGGCAGGGTGTGTCCGTGCCAGGGCGCATTCTCCAAATCCAGGCCGAATTTGTGCATTTCGCGATACAGCACGGCGCGCAGTTCACTGCCCTTGCCGCGCAGTTGGCCGATGCCGATGGAGAGATGCTCGCCTTTGGGGAAAATCCACAGGTAGCCGTTCCGCAAGGCGCCGAACTCGAACAGGGCGGTATCGGCGAAGCGTTCCACCACCGCCGGAGCCGGCGCATATTCCACCTCCACCGTCCCCACCAGCTCTCTTTGCCGGCGCAGGCCGAGCTGATGGGCCAGGCGCGAATGGGCGCCATCGGCCGCAATGAGATAATCGGCGAAGAGCACATCGCCGCCGGCTGTGCGCACCCGCACGCCATCGGCCCCCTCCTCGACCTCTGCCACCGCCGTGCCATCCCATACGTCGGCCCGGGCATGCTGGAGGATATGCCAGTCGAAGCGGTCGCGCATGACCATGCTGATGGGCCGGCCGGCCAGCGGCCAACGCACTGCCTGCTCGCCCCGCCAGGAGTAGAGCACATACGAGGGCCGGCGCTCGACAACGGGGTCGAAGGAAAATGGGAACAAGCGGAAGACCACCGCGGGGACCGCGCCGCCGCAGGGCTTATAGCGCGGCAGGCGCTCTTTTTCGATGACCAGGACGCGGGCGCCGGCCTCTCCGAGGAAATAGGCGGCGGAACTGCCAGCGGCGCCGGCGCCGGCGATGATCACGTCATAGCGCGAGGCTCCCACCATGCCCCTCCGCACTGGTGCCCAGAAATTACATAGTTTCGGGAGCGCTCATGCCCATCAAGCGCAGGACCTTGGCCAGCACCAGCTTGGTGGCGGCGACCAGCTTGAGGCGCGCTTTCGTGATGGCCTCGTCCTCGGGCAGGCTGGACAGCACGCGGCAGTCGCGATAGAAGGCATGGAAGGCGCTGGCCAGGTCCATGGCGTAATAGGTGAGGTGGTGCGGCGCAAGCCGTGTGGCGGCCAACTCGATGATCTCCGGCAGTCGGAGCATCTCGCGGATCAGCGCGATCTCCGAGGGATGCTGGAGCAGGGAGGTGTCGCCGGCGCTGTAATCGATGTCGCCGGCCTTGCGCAGGATGCTGGCGATGCGGGCGTGCGCGTACTGGACATAATACACTGGGTTCTCATTGGAGTGTTCCTTGGCCAGCTCCAGGTCGAAGTCCATCTGGCTCTCGGCAGCGCGGGAAAGGAGGAAGAAGCGCACCGCATCTGGCCCCACCTCTTCCACCACCTCCCGCAGGGTGATGAGGTCGCCCGTGCGCTTGGAAAGCCGCACCACTTCGCCGCCGCGTTTCAGCGTCACTAGTTGATACAGCAGGAGGGTGAGGCGGTCCGGGTCTAACCCCAGCGCCTGCATCATGATCTTCATGCGCGGCACATGGCCCTGATGGTCGGCTCCCCAGACGTCAATGACCCATTCGAAGCCGCGCACGACGAATTTGTTGTAGTGATAGGCGATGTCCGAGGCGAAATAGCCGGGCGTGCCGTCGGAGCGGATGAGCACCTCGTCCTTGTCGCCGCCGAGCTTGGTGGCCGTGAACCAGACGGCGCCCTCCCGTTCCTCGACCATGCCGGCGGCCCGCAGGATGTCCATCACCTTTTGGAAGGTATCGTCCTGATAGAGGGAGCGTTCGGAGAACCAGCAATCGTAATAGACGCCGATCAGCTCCAGGTCCTGGCGGATGCCGGCGACGGTGCGCTCCAGGGCGATCTCGCCCAACTGGCGGGTGGCCTCCTCGCGCGGCATGTGGAGGAACTTGTCCCCGTATTCCGCCGCCAACTGCCGGCCCAACTCGATCATGTACTGGCCGAAGTAGCCGGCCTCGGGCATGGGTTCGTCAATGCCCAGGGCCTGGACATAGCGCACATAGGCGGTGGCGGCGAAATTGTCGAACTGGGTGCCGCGGTCATTGATATAGTACTCGCGGTAGACGTTGTAGCCGGCGGCCTGCAGGACGTTGGCCAGCGTGTCGCCGATGACGGCGTTGCGCGCCGAGCCGATGTGCAGGGGGCCGGTGGGGTTGACGCTGACGAACTCCACCTGGGTCTTCTTGCCTTTGCCCAGGTCAATGTTGCCGAAGGTCTCGCCGGCGGCCAGGATGGTGTCCACCTGGCGGGCGATCCATTCCTGGCTGAGGGTGAAGTTGATAAAGCCCGGCCGGGCGGCCTGCACCTTGGCCAGCATGGGGGTGGTGGGGAAATGGGCCACGATGGTCTCGGCGACCTCCAGGGGGCGCCGGCCGACTTTGCCGGCCAACTGCAGGGCCAGCGGCGTGGCGTAATCCCCGAGGTTGGCCTGCTTGGGGCGTTCGAGGATGATCTCCGGCAGTTCCAGCTCCGCCGGCAGGGCGCCGGCGCGCTGGGCGGTTTCCACAGCCTCTTTCAGCAACCGGTTGAGTTCACGCAGGATCAATGTAGGTCTCCTCCAGCTCGATGTTCTGCAGTGTATGCGCGCGACTGGGCGCATCCGGTGCCGGCGGATGTGCTCAGCACGGTTCCATCTGCCCCCAATTGGGGCCGGCCTGACAGTCCACTTTCAGCGGCACTTTCAGCGGATACGCGTTCTCCATGATGTCCTTCACCAGGTGAGCGGCCTGCTCCTTCTCCTCCGCCGGCACCTCCAGCACCAGCTCGTCGTGCACCTGGAGCAGGAGCCGACTGCGCATGCCCTGCTCTTTCAGGGCTTTGTGCAGGCGGATCATGGCGATCTTGATGATGTCGGCCGCGGTGCCCTGCACCGGCATGTTGATGGCCATGCGCTCCGCGGCGGCGCGCAAGCCGGCGGGTATCTTCTGGCCGGCCTGCAGTTCCGGGAAGTAGCGGCGCCGGCCCAACAGCGTCTCCACGTAGCCCATCTTGGCGGCCTGCTCCTTACAGCGTTCCACATATTCCTTGACCCGGGGGTACTGCTGGAAGTACGCTCGGATGAAGGCCGCCGCCTCCTCATTGGACATGCCGGTCTGCTGGGCCAGGCCGTAGGCCGTAACGCCGTAAATAATAGCGAAATTTGTCGTCTTGGCAATCCGGCGCATCTCCGGTGTCACCTCTTCCTTGGGCACGTGGAAAATGATGGAGGCGGTGAAGGTGTGAATGTCCTCGCCGCGCTGGAACGCCGCCACGAGCTGTGGGTCATCGGTCATATGGGCGAGGATGCGCAGTTCCACTTGGGAATAGTCCGCCGAAAGCAGGAGCCAGCCCTCCTCGGCGACGAAGGCCTCGCGCACCCGCCGGCCGATGGGGGTGCGGATGGGGATATTCTGCAGGTTGGGGTCGCTGGAAGAGAGCCGGCCGGTGACCGTGCCGGTCTGGTTGAAGGAGGTGTGCACGCGCCCGGTCTGCGGGTTCACCAGCGCCGGCAGTGTCTCGATATAGGTGGACTTGATCTTGGCGATCTGGCGGTGCTCCAGGATTTTGTCCACCACGGGATGGGCGTCGCGCAGTTTCTCCAGCACGTCCGCCGAGGTGGAATACTTACCGGTGCTTGTCTTCTTCAGCCCTTTGGCCGAAAGCCCCAGATGGACGAACAGGGCGTCCGAGAGCTGTTGGGAGGACTGCAGGTTGAAGCGGTAGCCCACCATGCGGTATATTTCCTCTTCCAGCTCCCACATGCGGGCGGCCAGCTCGCGGTCCAACTCCTCCAGGACCCCGACATCGAGCTTGATGCCGGCCATCTCCATATCGGCCAGCACCTCCACCAGCGGCATCTCCACCTCGGTGAACAGGTGCCAGAGGTTCTTCTCCTTCAGCTCCGCCTCCTGCAGGGGTTTCAGGCGCAGGAGCATATCGGCATCCGCCGCGGCATAGGGGCCGGCCTGTTCCACAGGGACGTTAGCCATGCTGTCCTGATGCTTCCCGCTCCCAATCAGCTCGGTGATGGGGGTCATCTCCATGCCCAGCCTCTGCCAGACCAGGTTCTTGAGGCCCAGGTTGCGGCTGGCCGGGTCAATCAGCCATTCGGCGATCATGGTGTCGAAGAGGAGGCCCTGCACCTCCAGGCCGTGCCGGCGCAGGATGATCAGGTCATAAATGGCGTTGTGGGCCACCATGGGGATGTGGGGGTTGGCCAGCACAGGATGCAGGAGCCGGCGCACCGTTTCCATGGACAACTGCCGGCCGCGCGCATGCCCGACCGGGATATAGTAGCCCTCGCCGGCCTTATCGGAGAGGGAGATGCCCACCAGCTCGGCCTCCATGGGGCGCAGGCCGGTGGTCTCGGTGTCGAAGGCCACTGCCGGCGCCTTCTCCAGCCGCTTTGCCAGCTCCTGAAGCTCTGCTTCGGCTTGTACCAGGTGATAGGTGCCGAGGGCTGGCTTGGGCGGGAGCGTCACGGGTTGGGCTGCCGGCGCCGCCTCTGCCGGGAAGATGGAAAGCTGGGTTGGGCCGGCCGGGGCAACTGGTGCCGGCAGTCGGGGAACCAGCGACCGGAACTCCAGCTCGCGGAACAGCTCCAGCACTCGCTCGCGGTCGTAGCCGGCGAAACGGCAGGCGTCCAACTGCAGGGCGATGGGGGCATCGCGCAGGATGCGTGCCAGCTCCTTGCTCAGGAAGGCCTGCTCGCGGTGTTCCTCCAGCGCCTGACGCAGGCGGGCGTTGGTAATCTCATCCAGGTGCTCATAGATGTTCTCCAGGGTGCCATACTTCTGCAAAAGCCGGGTGGCGGTCTTCTCGCCGACGCCTGGCACGCCAGGGATATTGTCCGACTTGTCGCCGATGAGCGCCTTGAAGTCGACGAGCTGATGGGGTCGCAGGCCGTAGCGCTGGAGCACGGCCTTCTCGTCGTAGATGACGATGTCGGAGAAGCGCCGGCCGGAGGTCATCACGCGCACGAGCGGGTCAATGAGCTGAAAGGCGTCGGTATCGCCTGTCACGATCAGGGTGGGCATGCCCTGCTGTTCGGCCTGGGCGCTCAGGGTGCCCAGCACATCGTCCGCTTCGTATCCCTCCAGGGTGAAGATGGGGATGCGGAATGCTTCCAGGAGCTGGTGGATGCGTTCGAGCTGATAGCGCATTTCGTCGGGCATGACGGCGCGATGCGCCTTGTATTCCGGAAAGCGCTCGTGGCGGAAGGTCTTGCCGACGTCGAAGGCGACGGCGAGGTACGCCGGCTGAAGCTCCTGGAGCACATGGAGGAGCATGGAGGTGAAGCCGTAGACCGCGTTGGTCAGCTCGCCGCGCGAGGTGGCCAGCGTCGCCGGCAGGGCGTGGAAGGCGCGGTAGGCCAGCGAATGCCCGTCGATTAATACCAACTGTGGGCGGTTGCCCTCATTTTCTGGTGTCACGTTTGTCTCTCCTTCCAAGTGGGGCACTGCCTGGATAACAGGCACACTATTCGAGCAAGCCGGCCAGGCGTTCGGCGGCCTGGCGCATCTGATAGCGCAGTATTCCCAGCGGGGTGCCGGCGCCCAGGATGCAGGCCAGGAGCCAGCCGGGGCGCACGGTCTGCCAGTAGATGCGCCGGCGCGCCCCTTCCAGATATCCGTGATAGACGCCGGCCTCTCCGGATTCCCCCACCATGCCCATGATCTCCTGCGCCTCCTCGTGCAGGCGGCGCAGGAGCGGGGCGAGGGATTCCGGCTCCACGCGGCCGATGGCGCCGGAGGCCAGCGCCACACCCATGGGGCCGACCAGCAGTACCGCTTCGGAGACCAGTTCCCGCTGGAGTTCGCCGACCACGCGGATAATGGCCTGGTCGCGCGAGGCACTGGGCGGCGGCTGGGGAGCAGGGACGGCCGGCTCTACCTCTGGCGGCGCGGCCGGCGGCTGGCGCTCCATGGCCTGGCGCAGGATGCTCTGTAAGTCGTCGAAGAAGAAGGGCTTGGGCAGGACGCCCTGCACCTCGATGGAGCGGAAGCCCTCGTCCAGCTCTTCGCCCTCCAGGGGGATGAGCACCAGCCGCAGGGCCGGGTAGCGCCGGCGCACCTCCTGCACGAATTCGAGCGGGATGGTGTCCTGCAGGCCGGTATCGATGATGGCCATGTCGAATGCGGTGCGCGCCAGGCGTGCCCAGGCATCTTTGGCAGAGGTCGCCGCTTCGGCCAGGTAACCCAGCGCCTGGGTGATGGTCTGGCAGAGCATCTGTGCGAATGCCGGGTCGTTGTCAACGACGAGGACATGCGGTGGCATTGAGCATCACTCCCCGCCGGCCGCGGTGGGTTTTCCCCGGGATGCCGACACTCCGCATTATACGATTTCGGGCAGGGCTTGTCAACGCCCTGCTGGGACGACTTGACTATGAAAGGGATTCTAGCTATGATTTAATAGCTAATTGCACTGTAGGAATAGGGTCAAACTGCATTACAGGCGTAGGAGCAGCCACTTGGACGCTACGGCATTGAGAGAACTGGTGCTCCAAAGACTTTCCGAAGTCGGGTTCATAGTCACTGATGAGGGCATTCTCTGTCCCTCAGTAAGTGGCAAGGAGGGGCTTCGGAAGCTCCATCGACCTGCATCTTATTTGGAAATTACCGCTCGACACGATTG
>JACIWP010000007.1 GCA_014360855.1 Anaerolineae bacterium | reverse complement strand
TTTAGGGCATTTTCGGATGGGGAAAGGGGGCCAGCGCGGCATGTTGTGCATGCCGGCGGCCCCCTATTTATGCCCTGCGAGCACCCTCTGTGCTTGACGATAAACCACGTAAAGCGGGCTTTGCCGGCCTCGGGTTAACAGGCCTGTTGGCCAGTGTGCGGATTTTTCCTGAGGAATTCGGGCAATTTCATGGATTATTGGCGAAAAATGCTTCGAAACCTTGTTATTTGCTCCATTATGCTCCTTTTTTCTCTCGATATTGCGCATGTCTCCGCCGGCGCTCCCCTCGACACGGCGCAAAGACATCCCGATATTTGACCATAACCAGTATTAAGGGACGAAGGTGGGCTGTGGGTTAACACGCCGGCGAACTTCGGCCGCGCATGCTACTATATACGGTGGTTTGGGGCAAGAGATGCCCATATATAGGCGAAGGGTATGAAAGGACCGGCTGTGCGCCGTACAGCCGGCCGGCGAGAAACAGCCGCGTACACTTGACAATATATGAGGTTAAAAGAGGATGGCGGGGGCCGGCTTAAGGTTCAGCGGCGCGGCCGCTCCTCCGGTGGGATGCATTCCAGGGGCAGGGTGATGATGAACGCGGCGCCGTTGGTACAGCTTTCATCCAATCGGATGGTGCCGCCGTGGTCCTCGACAATCTTGCGGGCGATGGCCAGGCCGAGGCCCGTCCCCTCACGTTTGCCAAAGGTGACGAAGGGTTCGAACAGCCGCTCGCGCAGGGCCGGCGGTATGCCAGGCCCATTGTCGCTCAGGCGAAATTCGAGCCCACTCTCCGCGACGCGCATGCCGATGCGCAGGATCCCGCCAGGCCTCAGGACATCACGGGCGTTGTTGGCAATGTTCATCAGGGCACGCGTCAGCCGACCTTCATCGAATACCGCCGGCCCGATATAGCCTGTTTCCATCTCCAGATGCAGGCCGCGCATCTCCCATTCCGGCTGGAGCAGGATGCGCAGTCGTTCCATGAACTCCGGCACGTACACGATGCGGGGAGTAAGGGTCACCTCACCGCGGGCGAAATCCAGCAGTTCCTGGCACATGGAATTCAGGCGGTCCACCGCCTGCAGGATGTAGCCGGTCAACTGCCGGCGCTCTCCCGGGCCTGGTTCGCCGTTGCTCAGCAGGCCGGCATATCCCTTGATCGTATTCATGGGGCCGCGCAGGTCATGGACGATGCCGGCGGTCACCTGTCCCAGCATGGAGAGGCGTTCTGCCTTGGTCAGCTCATGCCTGGTCCTATCCAGTTCGCGCAGGGTTTTCTCCAGCCGCTCGTTCTGCGTACGCAGTTCGGAGATCAGCCGCGCCAGGGCAATGGCCACGGAAGCCTGGGAAGCCATGGCTTCCAGGGTTTGCAGGTCCACCTCGCTGAACTGCCGCACCCGCTGGCGCGTGTCCAGGTACAGCGCACCCAGGATTTCGTCCTTGAGGGACAGCGGCGCGCACAGTACCGAGCGGATATGATAGCTGGTGATACTGACGGAATCCTGGAAGCGAGGGTCATGCTCGGCGTTGGTGGTGCGGAGCGGCCGGCCTCCTTCGAGGACGTGGCGCACGATCGTCTCGCTGGGCTGTTTGCGGTCCGCGGCTTCTGGTGGGTAGCGGTGGGAGACTGTGCATGCCGGCTCACCCTGCCGGCCGGCCAGGATGCAGAAGCCGCGCTCCGCTTTCGTCAGCTCGACAGCGCGCTCCAGGGTGGAAAGGATGACCTCATCCACGTCCTCGAACGCGGCCAGGTCCTCACAGGATTTCAATATGGTGTAATAGGCTTGCTCCCTTTGCGAGAGGGATATAACCTGCTGGCGGAGCAGGTGTAGCAGGGAGAGCAAATGCCGGCGCTGTTCCTCGGGAATCTCATCCAGGTCCAGCACCTGGTGTTCGAGGGTGTCGAGATACCCCTGTACGCATTCTGATGTGCTCATGGTGGGTTTCCTCAAGCGGCCTCCCGGCCGGATATTTCCCTACTGGCTGTCCGATGTAAGTTGATATTCCCCTTTCTTGCCGGCGTGGGGGACCGGGGGATAAGGCAATCCCTCCCCGCTTGGCGCAAGCAGTGCCTCGATTTGACAAATTGCCCCTGCTTGGTTATATTTTGTCTGTAACGATATGGCGCATTCGTCTAGCGGCCTAGGACATCGCCCTCTCAAGGCGAAGATCGGGGGTTCGAATCCCCCATGCGCTACCAGCAAAAAGCCCGCCGGCCGGCGGGCTTTTTGTTATTCACCCCGGCCCAAGATGGGCAGCCAGGCACGCGGCGGCAGGGATGGCGTCGACGAACTGGTGGCGGTCGCCGTGGCGGTGGCGGTCGGGGTGGGGGACGCCGGCTGGGTCGCCGTCGGCGTAAAGGTCATGGTCGGCGTCGGGCTGGCGGTCGCGCTCGGCGTCCAGGTCGCGGTCGGCGTGGGACTGCCGGCCGGCAGGCCGGGGTAATACTGCCATATCCCCAGGCCGCGCGTCCCGGCCAGGAGCACCGGGTTGGCGGGATAATTCGGCGCCAGGGCCAGCGCTCCGACGGACACCCCCTGCCAAGCGGAATCGCTGATGTTTTGCCAGCTCACGCCGCCGTTGCGGCTGACGTATACGCCGGCATTGGTGCCAACGTACAGCGGACCGGCCGGCCAGTCCGGCGCCAGCACCAGCGCCCGCACGGCGGCCCCGGGGAAGGGGCTCACATTCACCCACGAATTCCCGCCGTCCATGGACTTGCGCAGGCCGATGGGGCTTTCGCCGCCGGCGAAGAGCGTGTTATCCACCTCATAGCGCGGGGAAACGGCCACGGTGTTCAGGCCCACCAGCGAACCCGCCTGTCCCGGTGTGTTCCATGTCCATCCGCCGTCCGTGGACTTGTAGAGGCCGGAGAACTGGGTGGCGGCGAAGACGGTGCGGTCGCGGCTGTACGCCGGCGAGAAGACCAGCTTCGTGACCATGCTCGGGCCACTGCCGCTCCGCATCCAATGTTCGCCGGCATCGGTCGAGCGGAAGATGCCGCCGGCAGTGGCCACCAGGATACAGCGCGTCGCCGCAAAGTCCGGCGCGAAGGCGATGTCCGCGATGCTCAGGTTCTCCAGGCCGGCATTGGCCGGCGACCAGGTAGTGCCGGCATCGGTCGAGCGGAACAGCCCGCGCTCCGGCGTGCCCACCAGGATGAGCCGGTCGGAGGCGAAGGAGGGGGAGAATGCCACGACGCTGATCTCCGCCCCCATTTCCGCAGAGATGAGTTGGGACCAGGACGCGCCGGCATTCGACGAACGAAACAGGCCGGAATGATCACTGCCCACCATGATCAGGGGGCTGGAGGCGTAATTCGGCGCCAGAGCGATACTGCCCACGCTGACGTTGGCCAGGCCGGTGCTGGCCGGCGCCCAGCGCGCCGCCGCCGTGGTGGTTTTAAAGACGCCTCCCCCCTCACTGCCGGCGAACAGCGTGTTGTCCACGGAGAAATTCGGCGAAATGGCCAGGACGTTGATGCTGTCCAGCGTCTCGCTGATGCCGTTGCTCAGGCTGGTCCAGGATGCCCCGCCGTCCGTGGAGGCGTATACCCCTTTCCAGGTGGCGGCATAGAGCCGGCGGTCGACACCCTGTCCAAAGCCTGGTGAGATAGCCAGGTCCCGCACGGCCCAGGTATCCAGCCCGCCGGCCGGCATAGGCTCCCAGGTATTCCCCTCATTGACCGAGCGGTACAGACCGTGATGCTGGGTGCTGGCGATGAGGGTGCGGCCGGCTGTCGCCGGCGTCAGCACCAGCGAGGTGAAATCGTTGTTGACCAGCCCTTCCGTCTGCAGGGTCCAGGTGGCGCCGGCGTCGGTGGAGCGATAAATGCCGCCCCAGGTGATGACCGCCCAGATGGTGCGGTCACTGGCGTACTGCGGCGAGAAAAGGAACTTGACCACCGCCCGGCGGTGCCACATGGTGTTGACCCAATGGGCGCCGTTGTCATAGGAGACGAAGATGCCGGCGTTGAGAAACCCCAGCACGATGGTAGGGTCTGTCGGATACTGCGGGGACAGCCCGATGGCGGTCAGCGGCATGGATGAGGGGCTGGCGAGTTCCTGCCAGGTAGCGCCGGCATCGGTGGAGCGGAAGAGCCGGCCGCTTTCTGTGCCGACAAACAGGGTGCGGTCCGTGGAAAAGCGCGGCGAGATGGCCATGGAGCGGATGTGCAGGTCTGTCAGTCCCTGGTTGACAGCCTTCCAGGAATCGCCGGCGTTCAGGGAGCGGTAGACCCCACCGGCCTCAGTGCCGGCGAAGAGGGTTCGGTCCTGCGCGAATTGGGGGGAAACCGCCAACGTTCGGATCACGCCGCCCCACAGCCCCTGGGTCAGCGGCGCCCATGCCTCGCCCTGGGCACGGCCGGCGAGGGGAAAGAGGGACATTCCCAGGCCGGCCAGCAGAAGTAGCAGAATGCCCAGCCCCAGGGCAGGTCGCTTCCAGTTCAAGCCCATGGAATGATACAGCTCCTTTGGTAAGAGTTCCTCCGGTGTTGCGCCGGCCTGGTCAGGGAACAGCCGGCGGCAACATGTTCATTATATCATACCATGGGGCGGGCGCCAAAGCGGGAAAGGCTGGCCGACGCTTTTCCCTTTCCTCCCCTTTTGTGGTACAATAATGAGATGGGAAAGGAGCGCAGAAGATTATGGGCGTCATTGATACCCTGTCGGCCGGTTATCGCGTCATTGCGCGCCGCTGGTGGCTCCTGGCGATCCCGGTCTTGCTGGACCTGTTCCTATGGATGGGGCCGCGGTTAGGGGTGGCGGGTGTGGTGCGGGACCTTTCCGTGGCCATCAATCCGCCGGCTCAACTCGGCCAGGAAGCGGCCGGCGCGCTACAGCAAATCCAATATCTGCTGGACCAGCTCGCACGGGCCAACCTGTGGATTCTGCTGGCCTGGGGCATTCCGGGCATCCCGAGCCTGATCGCGGCCGTGGCGCCCGGCGGATTGGCCGCGCCCATCACCGCCGGCGTCATCCAGGTGGGCACGGCCCTGCAGGCCTTGGGGCTGGCGTTCGCCCTAGTGGTAGTGGGCGTCCTGCTGTCCAGCGTATACGTGGTCGGCGTCGGCAGTGCGGTGCTCCAGGAGTTTGAGCCGGGAGCGCCCCGCAGGCCTTTCGGCCGGCTGGTGCTCTCCACCTGGGCACAGCTCCTGCTCTTCCTGCTCATCATCCTGCTGGTCGCCTTGATGTTCAGTGTGCCGCTCATGCTGTTGGGCGGCCTGCTGGCGCTGGTGAACCCATCGGTGGGCATGGCTACGTTGAACTTGTTTTCCTTACTGATGCTCGCTGTGGGCGTATGGATGGCGGTGTATCTCTTTTTCGCCGTGGATTCCATCGTCCTCAACGGTGCGCACATCCTGCGGGCCATGTGGAACAGCGCCAACGTGGTACTGCGCAATTTCTGGCCGGCGCTGGGCTTGATCATCTTGATCCAGGTCATCAGCGTGGGCATGTCGCTCATCTGGAAGCAGTTGACATTTTCCCCGTGGGGGACGGCTTTCGCCATCCTGGCCAACGCCTTTATCAGCACCGGTCTGGTGGCTGCCAGCTTCATTTTCTATCTGGATCGGTTCAAGCGCTGGCAGACCCAACAGCAGGCCGCTCTGCTGGCCTGGCGCCGATGGCAGGAGGGCCAGTTTCCCCCGCAAAACCAGGATAATAATAACGACGAAGGAGAGGGTTTGTGACGGATCAGACATCGCAGACCTACGACGCCAGTGCCATTCAGGTGCTGGAAGGGTTGGAGGCGGTACGCCGGCGCCCAGGTATGTACATCGGCTCCACCGATGTGCGCGGCCTGCACCACCTGGTCTATGAGGTGGTGGACAATGCCGTGGACGAGGCACTGGCCGGCGCCTGCAACCGCATCAATATCATCATCCATGCCGATAACTCGGTCACCGTCGAGGATAACGGCCGCGGTATCCCGGTGGACATCCACCCCCAGACCGGCAAATCGGCGCTGGAGGTGGTGATGACCATGCTGCATGCCGGCGGCAAGTTCGGCAGTGGAGGGTACAAGGTTGCCTCCGGCCTGCACGGCGTGGGCGTATCGGCTGTGAACGCGCTGTCGGAATGGCTGGTGGCCGAGGTGCGGCGCGACGGCCGGCTCTACCGCCAGCGCTACGAGCGCGGCGTGCCGGTCACGCCGGTGGAGGAGCTGGGGCCGGCGGAAGGCACCGGCACCACCATCACCTTCCTGCCGGACCGCACCATCTTCAAATCGCTGGACTACCGCTTCGATACCCTGGCCCAGCGCTTCCGCGAGATGGCGTTCCTGACGCGCGGCCTCTTCATTTACTTCCGCGACGAGCGCGGCGAGGGCCTGCCGGTGGAGAAGAGCTTTTACTTCGAGGGCGGGGTGGCCTCTTTCGTGCGCTTCCTGAACAAAAACCGCAAGGTGCTCCACGAACCTTTCTACGTCTGCCGGCAGATTAACGGCACGGAAGTCGAGGCCGCCATCCAATATACGGACGGCTTCGCGGAATCCATGTTCGCCTTTGCCAACAACATCAACACGGTGGACGGCGGCACCCACGTCACCGGCTTCCGCGCCGCGCTGACGCGCACGCTGAACGATTACGGCCGGCGCAACGGTCTGCTGAAGGATTCCGACGCCAACTTCACCGGCGATGACGTGCGGGAGGGCCTGACCGCCATCCTCAGCGTGAAGCTGACGGACCCGCAGTTCGAGTCCCAGACCAAGGCCAAGCTGGGCAACGCCGAGGTCAAGGGACAGGTCGAATCGGTCATCGGTGAGGCCTTCTCCGCCTTCCTGGAGGAGAACCCGCAGGCCGCCCGCGCCATTATCCAAAAGTGCTTGACCTCGGCGCGGGCACGCGAGGCCGCCCGCAAGGCGCGCGATCTGGTCATCCGCAAGAGCGCCCTGGAGAGCATGACCCTGCCGGGCAAGCTGGCCGACTGCTCCGAGCGCGACCCGATGAAGACGGAGCTGTACATCGTGGAGGGGGATTCCGCCGGCGGCTCCGCCAAGCAGGGACGCGACCGCCGCTTCCAGGCCATCCTGCCTCTGCGCGGCAAAATCCTCAACGTCGAGAAGGCGCGCCTGGACAAAATCCTGGACAATAAGGAGGTGCGGGCGCTCATCACCGCCATTGGCGCCGGCGTCGGCGACCAGTTCGACCTCAAGAATCTGCGCTACGGTCGCATCATCATCATGACCGATGCGGACGTGGACGGCTCGCACATCCGCACCCTTTTGCTGACCCTGTTCTTCCGCTACATGGAGCCGCTCATCACCAACGGCCACCTGTACATCGCCCAGCCGCCGCTCTACCTCATCACCGCCGGCAAGGAGAAATACTACGCCTACTCTGAGGCGGAGAAAGAGGCGCTGGTCAAACAGCTCAAGGGTAAGAACATCACCATCCAGCGCTATAAAGGTCTGGGGGAGATGAACCCGGAACAGCTCTGGGAGACTACCATGAACCCCGAGAACCGCATCTTGCTGCAGGTGACCATCGAGGATGCGGCGGCGGCGGACCGCACCTTGACATGTTGATGGGGAGCAGTGTGCCGCCCCGCACCCGCTTCATCCAGACGCACGCCAAAAAGGTGCGCAATCTGGATATTTAGCCCGTACAAAAAGCCCCTGCGAGGAGAGACCCGCAGGAGCTTTGTTTTTATTCGGCGATGCGGGCGCGCCGCAGGCGTAGGCTGTTGGTCACCACAAAGATGGAGCTGAAGGCCATGGCGCCGGCGGCCAGCATGGGATTGACGAGGCCCAGCGCCGCCACCGGGATCAGGATGGTGTTGTAGAAGAAGGCCCAGAACAGGTTCTGCTGGATGGTGCGCATGGTGCGCCGCGCCAGCAGTATCGCCCGCCACAGGGCTTGCAGATTGCCGGCCATCAACGTCACATCGCCGGCCTCCATGGCGATATCGGTGCCGGAGCCCATGGCGATGCCGACATCGGCCTGCGCCAGCGCCGGCGCATCGTTCACCCCATCGCCCACCATGGCGACCTTCAACCCTTGCGCCTGCAACTGGCGGACGGCCTCCGATTTCTGCGCCGGCAGGACCTCCGCCAGTACCCTCTCGATGCCGACCTGTTGGGCCACAGCACGAGCGGTGCGGGCATTGTCACCGGTCAGCATGATGGGTTCGATGCCGGCCTCCCGCAGTTTCCGGATGACCTCCGGCGCTTCTGGGCGAATGGTATCAGCGATGCCGATGACTCCCAATACCTGCCGATCGCGCGCTGCCACGATGGCGGTCTTGCCCTGGCTCTCGAGCGTTTCCAGAAGCCCACGCGCCGGCCTTAGGTCAATGCCCTCGCCCTCCAGATAGGCCGGCGAACCGATCATCACCGTACTGCCGTCGAACGAGGCAATGACGCCGCGCCCCGGCACCGCGGAGAAGGTGTCCGGCTTTCGCAGGGGGAGCATTTCCTCGCGGGCGCGCGCCACCACCGCCTGTCCCACGGGATGCTCGCTGTTCTGCTCAACGCTCGCGGCCAGGGAGAGCAGTTCCTCCGCGTCCGCACCGTTCTCAGAAATTGGCAGGATGTCGGTCACCGCCGGCCGGCCCAGGGTGATGGTGCCGGTCTTGTCCAGCACCACCGCGTCCAGCTTCGCCAGCCGTTCCAGCGCCTCCCCGGACTTGATGAGCACGCCCATTTGGGCGCCCTTTCCCGTGCCGACCATGACGGCGGTAGGGGTGGCCAGGCCGAGCGCGCAGGGGCAGGCGATGACCAGCACCGCCACCATGGTGAAGAAGGCGCGGGTGAAGCCGGCGCCGGCCAGCATCCAGCCGGCGAAGGTAAGCACGGCGATGGCGACGACCACCGGCACAAACACGGCCGCCACCCGGTCGGCCAGGTGCTGGACAGGAGCTTTGGTGCCCTGCGCCTGCTGGACCAGCCGGACGATGTTCGCCAGCGCCGTCTCGGCGCCGACGCGGGTCGCTTCGACTACCAGCCGGCCCTCCCGGTTCACCGTCCCGCCGATGACCTCGGCGCCCACACCCTTCTGCACCGGCAGGCTCTCGCCGGTCAGCATGGACTCGTCCACCGCTGACTGGCCCTCCACCACGATGCCGTCCACCGGGATGCGCTCTCCCGGCCGCACCACGACCCAATCGCCCACCTGCACCTGGGAAGCGGGGATTTCCACCTCCTCGCCGTCGCGCAGGAGGCGGGCGGTTTTCGGGCGCAGGTCCATGAGCCGGCGGATCGCCTCCGAGGTATGTCCCTTGGCGCGCGCCTCCAGGAACTTGCCCAGCACAATCAGGGTGATGATGACGGCCGCGGTGTCGTAGTAGACATGGCCGGGGATGAGGAAGGTGGTGGCCAGGCTGTAGAGGAACGCCGCGCTGGAGCCCAGGGCGATGAGCACGTCCATGTTGGCACTGCCGGCGCGCAGGGAGCGGTAGGCGCCGGCATAGAACTGCCGGCCCACGTAGAACTGCACCGGGATGGTCAGTGCCAGCAGGATATATTTCCGGGCGGCGAAATCGGGCAGAAGCCCGAGGTCCGGCAGGATGCTGAGCAGAAACACCGGCACGGTGAAAATCAGGCCGATGATGAGCAGGCGGCGCTGGCGCTCGATCTCCTGTTGGCGTGCCTGGCTTTCCACATCCTCGGCGGCCTCTTCCAGCGCCGCGGTCGAGGGCAGGCGGTAGCCGGCCTCCTCCAGCACCCGTTTCATGGTGCTGATGGCGGCCAGGCCGGGGATATAGCGCACCTGGACCTGGCCGGCCGACGCGTCTGCTTGCACCTCCAGCACCCCGTCCAGCCGCGCGAGCAGTTCCTCCACCTTTGCGGCAGAGCCGGCGTCCGACATGCCCTGCACCGGCAGGGTCACCAGGCCGGTGGCCACGTCATAGCCGGCATCGCGCACGCGCTGAACCAGGAGCCGCGTATCCACGCTGGCCGGGTCATACACCACCTGGGCGCGTTCCAGGGCGAAGTTGACGCTGGCGGTTTCGACGCCGGCGGTGCGCTTCAGATTGCGCTCGATCGTGATGGCGCAGTTGGCACAGGTCATCCCCAGCACTGGAATGGCGGCCTGCTTCTTCTGGACCTCTGTTCCTTCCATGGGCATTCCCCTTGTGACGGAGATCACCCCTCCGCCGGATAGCCGATCTCCGCCAACGTCTGCTTGATGGTGTCGAGGGCCTCCCCCTCGAACTCAACCCGTATCTCTTTGGTCTCCACGTTTCCTTCGACCTTGCGCACGGCCGGCAACTGCTTCAGCTCGCGCGTGATGGTCATGATGCAGTGGTGACAACTGATATTGGGGACCTTCAACGTGACCTCCGCCATGATGCACCTCCATTTGTTGATATGCCGATTTTTGCCGGCCAACATAGTATACACCTTGTTTAGCAAAACTGTCAAGTAATATCGGTTACTCTCCGCCGCGCCGTTGTGTCCCCGCGCCTCGCGCTCCGTTTGGCGCATCCGCCGAAATATGTTATAATAGGAATGCTGGTAGCGGTTCGTGCTTTTCATCACCAGAAAGGAGGTGCAGCCGAAAGGGGCCTGATCGCGTCCGACCCATTGGCCCTGCATCTCTGCCTCCACGGCTCCAGCTTCCTGCCCTGTTCGGCGATCAGCCCGCGGGACAAAATCGTCACGTCTATCATCCACGATGGAATTGGGTGGGCGCTCTGGGGAGCGGTTTTGGCGTATGCCCGGCTCGCCGGCAGAGGGCGCGCAGCGCCGGCGTTAGCTGACCGAACAGTTCTGTCCCCGAGCGAAAATCCCCAGAATGGACTGGCGCGCCGTATTTTTGCATCTTACAAATACTATCAAACGGAGAATGTGACAGATGGCCAGTGTCACGTATGATCATGTGACCAAGCGCTTCGGCGACGTGATAGCGGTTAATGACCTGTGTGTCCATATCGAGGACGGGGAGTTTCTCGTCTTTGTCGGCCCTTCTGGCTGTGGGAAGACGACATCTCTGCGCCTGCTGGCCGGCCTGGAGGAAATCACCTCCGGCAACATCCTCATCGGCGACCGCGTGGTCAATGACGTCCCGCCCAAGGACCGCAACATCGCCATGGTCTTCCAGAGCTACGCGCTCTATCCGCACATGAGCGTGTACGACAACATGGCCTTCGGCCTGAAACTGCGCAAGGTCCCCAAGGCGGAGATTGACCGGCGGGTGAAAGAGGCCGCCGCCATGCTGGGCATCGAAAACCTGCTCGATCGCAAGCCCAAACAGCTTTCCGGCGGCCAGCGGCAGCGTGTGGCGCTGGGCCGCGCCATTGTGCGGGAGCCGGCGGTCTTCCTGCTGGACGAGCCCCTCTCCAACCTGGATGCCAAACTGCGCGTCCAGACCCGCGCCGAGCTTTCCAAACTGCATCAGCGCCTCGGCACCACCTTCATCTACGTCACCCATGACCAGGTCGAGGCCATGACCATGGGCACCCGCATCGCGGTGATGCGGGATGGTATCCTCCAACAGGTGGATACCCCCCAGCGCCTGTACGAGGCCCCGGACAACGTCTTCGTGGCCGGCTTCATCGGTAGCCCCTCCATGAACTTCTTCGACGCCACCATCGTCGATGTGGACGGCAAGCTGTTCGTGGACGGCGGCACCTACCGTCTGCCTATCCCGGAAGAAAAGGCCAATGCCCTGCGGCCGTACAAGGGCAAGGAGGTTATCTTCGGCATCCGGCCCGAGGACATCTTCGCCAAGCCCTACATCCCGCCCGGCATCTTTGAAGCGAGCATGAAGGCCGACGTGGACGTCACCGAGCTGATGGGCAACGAGATTTTCCTGTACCTGCTGACCGGCAAGCGGAGCTTCATCGCCCGCGTGGACCCGCGCACCCCGGCCCGCGCCGGCGACCAGGTCGAACTAGTGGTCAACATGCACAACGCCCACTTCTTCGACCCGCAGACCGAACGCGCTATCCGCTAAGGCGGTCACAGCTTGCCGTTCTCCAGGTTTTCCGCAACAACGACGTGAACTGACGCAAAGGGGCAAATCGTACGGCGGCGTATGATTTGCCCCTTCTTACGCGCGGCCAGACTGACAAACTGCGGACTGCATCGAGGAGCACACGCTATGGTGAGTTTTGAGGTACTGCGGGAACTGCATGTCCCGGCGGAAACGAAGATCGTCATGCTGGTGATGGATGGGCTGGGAGGCCTTCCGCTCCAGGCCGGCGGAAAGACCGAGCTGGAGACCGCCCGCACGCCGAACATGGACCGGCTGGCCAGCGAGGGCATCTGCGGCCTCAGCGTCCCGGTGGCCGCCGGCATCACCCCCGGTAGCGGCCCGTCCCACCTGGCCCTGTTTGGCTATGACCCCTTCCGCTACGAGATCGGGCGCGGCGTGCTGGAGGCGCTGGGCATCGGCTTCGAGCTGGGCCCGGACGACCTGGCGGCGCGCGGCAACTTCTGCACGGTGGATGAAGAGGGGCGCATCACGGACCGGCGCGCCGGCCGCATTCCTACCGAGAAATGCGCCGAACTGGTGGAAAAACTGCGAGCGATCCGGCTCCCCGACGTCGAGGTCTTCGTCGAGCCGGTCAAGGATTACCGCTTCGTGCTGGTCCTGCGGGGCAAGGGATTGTCGGACAAATTGACCGAGACCGACCCCCAGCAGGTGGGCAAGAAGCCCCTGCCGGTGACGGCGCTCAGCCCGGACGCCGAGCGCACGGCCCAACTGCTGAACACCTGGATCGCGGAGGCGGCGAAAATCCTGGCCGGCGAGAGGCCGGCCAACATGCTCACCCTGCGCGGCCTGGCCAAAAACCCCGGCCTGCCGCCCATGTCCGAGGTCTATGGACTGCGCGCCGCCGCCATCGCCACCTATCCCATGTACCGCGGCGTCAGCCGGCTGGTCGGCATGACGGTGCTCGAAGTCGGCGGGGAGACCCTGGAGGATGAGGTTGCCGCTCTGCGCCGGCATTGGGCCGATTTCGACTTCTTCTACGTGCATGTGAAGAAGACCGACAGCGCCGGCGAGGACGGCGATTTCCAGCGCAAAGTCGAGATTATCGAACATGTGGATACCCTGATACCCGATATCATGGCCCTGAACCCGGATGTGGTTATCATCACCGGGGACCATTCCACGCCGGCGCTCCTTCGGAGCCATAGCTGGCATCCCGTCCCGACGATCCTCTGGTCGCGGGTTTGTCGGGCGGACGCCGTGCGCGAGTTCGGGGAAACGGCCTGCTCCCAGGGTGGGCTGGGCGTATTTCCTGCCACGGACCTGATGCCCCTGGCGCTGGCCAACGCCGGCCGTCTGACGAAATTTGGAGCGTAAGAAGCGGATGCGTACAATTAATGTGTCACTTGGCTCTGCCTGATGCGCAGGGCGGGGAGCAACCCGTATGGCGGGTAATCTGCTGGTAGCACAGTCAGGAGGCCCCACAGCGGTCATCAACGCCAGCCTGGCCGGCGTCGTGCAGACTGCCATCGAGTCCGGGCGCTTTGACCGCGTCCTCGGCGCGCTCGATGGGACGCTGGGCATCCTGCGCGAGACCTTGGTGGACCTGACTCAGGAGGAGCCGGCCGTCTGGAAGCTGGTACTGCAAACGCCGGGCGCGGCACTGGGCACCAGCCGGCTGAAGCTCACCGATGCCCATTACGACCGCATCCTGGCCGTGCTCAAAGCCCACGACGTGCATTACCTCTGCCTCATCGGTGGCAACGATTCCATGGACTCCGCGTACAAGCTGTCGCGATTGGCGGAACATAGCGGCTATGAACTGCTGGTGGTGGGCGTGCCGAAGACCGTGGACAATGACCTGGCGTACACGGACCACTGTCCGGGCTACGGCAGTGCCGCCCGTTTCGTAGCAGTTACCGTGCGCGATACCTGTATTGACAGTTGGTCGGGGAAGCTGTCCACGCCGGTCAAGATCGTGGAGATCATGGGCCGGCATGCCGGCTGGCTGACCGCCTCCGCCGCCCTGGCGCGTGAGAGCACGCCGGACGGCGCTCCTCATCTCATCTATGTCCCGGAGCGCCCCGTCACCCTGGAGCAATTCCTCGAAGACGTGGAAACAGTTTACCGGCAGTACGGCTATGCGGTGGTTGCCTTATCGGAGGGGGTACGCAACCCGCAGGGGGAACTGCTCGGAACCGCGGTGGAAGCGGTGGATGCCTTCGGTCACCGACAACTGGGCGGTGTCAGTGCTATCCTGGCGGAGAAAGTGTCGGAACGACTGCGGCTGAAAGCCCGCTTCGAGAAGCCGGACACCATGCAGCGTTCCTCCTCGGCCCTGGTTTCGCATGTAGATCGGGAGGAAGCGTTTCGCGTCGGCCAGGAGGCGGTGCGCGCCGTACTGCAGGACATCAGCGGCAAGATGGTCACGCTGGAGCGGGAAGAGGGGCCGGCCTATCACTGCCGCACCGGCCTGGCGGACCTGGACAAGGTCGCCGGCGTCGAGCGTTTGCTGCCGGATGCGTACCTGAATGCCAATGACCATGACGTCACGCCGGCCTTTTTGGACTATGTCCGCCCGCTCATCGGCGATCCATTCCCGCCGGTAGGCTTCCTGCGGCGCTATCCGGTGCCGGCCGGCCTGCCGCCCTGGGCTGAAGCATGAGTGAATTTGCGTAAACCGCAAATCATAATTATACAGGCTTGTAATGCCAGCCGGCCCTGCAGTTGTCCAAAATTTATGCGTAAGGAGGAGCATCAAGGGGTATGTATGAACTACATCTGACCACCTTGGAATTCGCAGGCGTCTGGAGCGTCATTGGCGTTGCCATCCTATCCCTGCTGTACGCGCTCTGGCTGCGCAATGACGTCCTGTCCAACGACAAGGGCACAGAGGCCATGCAGAAGGTCTGGCTCGCCATCAAGGAGGGGGCGGAGGCGTATCTGGGCCGGCAGTTGCGCACCATTCTCCCCTTCATCGGCGTGCTGGTCTTCGTCCTCTTCGCCAGCGTCTGGATCGCCCAGCCGACGCCCGAAGCCAGGGAGATGTTCGGCGACAAAGCCCATCTCTACATCGCCATCGGGCGTGCGGCGGCCTTCATTCTGGGCGCCACCTTCTCCCTGCTGGTAGGCCAGTTGGGCATGCGCATGGCCATCGAGGGGAATATCCGCGTGGCCGCGGCTTCCATGCGGGATTTTGGTGATGCTCTGCGCATTGCCTACCGCTCGGGCACCATCACAGGCATGCTGACCGACGGCCTGGGCCTGCTGGGTGGCACCACCATCTTCATCATCTTTGGCAAGGCGGCGCCAGACGCCCTGCTGGGCTTCGGCTTTGGCGGCACCCTCCTGGCTCTGTTCATGCGCGTGGGCGGCGGCATCTATACCAAAGCCGCGGATGTGGGTGCTGACCTGGTGGGCAAAGTCGAACAGGGTCTGGAAGAGGATGACCCCCGCAACCCGGCCTCCATCGCAGACCAGGTGGGGGACAACGTGGGGGACTGCGCCGGCATGGCCGCCGACATCTTCGAGTCCTACGAGGTGACCATCGTCTCGGCCCTGATCCTGGGTCTGGCGCTGATGCGCATCACCGGCGATGTGCACTGGATCATCTTCCCGCTGATGGTGCGCGCCATCGGCGTCATCAGCTCCATGATCGGTACCTTCTCCGTCCCCGTTTGGGAGCGCACGGTGGCCAAGGGCGACGCATGGCACAGCATGGAGATCGCCTACGAGGTCTCCTCGGTCATCACCATCGTCAGTTCTTCCCTGCTCTCCTGGTTCTACATGCATGACCTGCGGCCGGCCATCATGGTCTCCGCCGGCGTCATCTTCAACGTCATCGTCAACCGCCTGACGGCCATGTTCACCGCCAAGGAGTCGTCGGCGGTGCAGGAGATCGCCAAGAGCACCCGCTTTGGCCCCGCTACGACCATTCTCACCGGTCTGGCGGTGGGCTATGAGTCCAGCGTCTGGGCGATCCTGGCCATCGCCGCTGCCATCCTGGTCTCGGTCATCACCTACCAGTCCCTGGGCGTGCAGTACGTGCTGTACGGCGTGTCCCTCATCGGCATCGGCTGGCTGACCCACGCCGGCAACCTGGTCTCCATGGACTCCTTCGGCCCCATCTCCGATAATGCCAACGGCATTGGCGAAATGGCCAAGATGGACGAGAAGGCTCGCCGCATCATGACCGATCTGGATGCCGTCGGCAACACCACCAAGGCCATCACCAAGGGCGTGGCCATCGGCTCGGCCGTCATCGCCGCGGTCTCGCTGTTCGGCTCCTTCTTCACCGACATCAAGCTGGTGGACCCCACCTTCGGCGATGTCATCAACATTGCCAGCCCGATCGTGTTCATTGGCTTGCTCATCGGTGGTGCGGTGCCGGTGCTGTTCGGCAGTCTGCTGGTGAAGGCGGTGGCGCGCGCCGCCGGCGGCATGGTGGCGGAAGTGCGCCGGCAGTTCCGCATCCCCGGCGTGCTGGAAGGCAAGGTCAAGGCGGACTATGCCCGCACAGTGGAAATCTCCACCCGCGCTGCCCAGCGTGAGCTGATCCCGGTCGGCATCCTGGTGGTGCTCATCCCCATTGTGGTGGGCTTCCTGCTGAAGGCCGAGGCCTTAGGGAGCTTCCTGGTGGGCGTCATCCTCTCCGGCCAGCTCCTGGCGGTCTTCATGGCGAACGCCGGCGGTGCCTGGGACAACGCCAAGAAGCTCATCGAGGACGGCCTCTACGGCGGCAAAGGCTCCGAGGCGCATAAGGCCAGCGTGGTGGGCGACACGGTGGGTGACCCGTTGAAGGACACCTCCGGTCCGGCCCTCAACCCGCTCATCAAGGTCATCAACCTGGTCAGCCTCATCATCGCGCCCATCGTGGTGCGCTACAAGACCACACCGCCGCTGATGTGGGTCATCATGATCATCCTGCTGGCCGTCATCGCCTGGGCCATCTCCATGAGCAAGCGGCCGGCGGACTACGGTGCCGACGAGGCGCTGGAAGGCGAGCCGCTGGCCTCCAAGGCCGGCGCCAGCAAGTAACCTGGCGGTCCATTCGCGTTCGCGATATGTGCCGGGGAGGGCTATCCTTCCCGGCACATCTTTGTCCTGGCGATGAAACATGACGAAACGACGATGGATTCTGGCTTCGGCATCTCCACGCCGGCGCGAACTGCTTTCCCTGTTCGGCCGGCCGTTCGAGGTACTGCCGGCGGATATTGACGAGACCAATCACGGAGATGCGCCGGCGGAGGAGTTTGTGCAGGCGCTCAGCCGGGCCAAGGCGCGCGCCGCGGCGCAAAAAGCGGCCAGCGGCCTGGTCATCGCCTGCGATACTATTGTGGTGCTGGACGGACACATCCTGGGAAAACCGGGATCGCCGGCCGAGGCGCGGGAGATGCTTCGCGCTCTGCGCGGCCGACCCCATCAGGTCATGACCGCGGTGACGGTGCTGGACGCCGCCGGCGGCCAGGAGCTTACTGCCTGTGATGTTACCGAGGTGTGGATGCGTCCCTACTCCGATGCGGAAATGGAGGAATATGTGGCCGGCGGGGACCCCATGGACAAGGCCGGCGCCTACGCCATCCAGCACGCCGGCTTTCGGCCGGTGGAAGCGGTGCGGGGCTGTTATGCCAGCGTGATGGGACTGCCGTTGTGCCTTTTATACCGCCTGCTCCGTCAGGCCGGCGAGGAGGCCGCTCCGCCGGCGGAGGCCTGTCAGCGGCACACCGGCTGGCAGTGCAAGGTGTATCGGGATATCCTGGGCGAGTAGGGCCTTCAGCCGGCCTGGCCCTCGGCGGCCGGCGCCGCCTCCATCTGATTGGCTTTCCCCTCTGCCAGACGATAGAACAGCAGAAGCGTACTGCCGTAGCGCCGTTCGTCGAACAGGCGGAGCCGGCGCAGGGGCACGTCCTGGCGCTCCTTGGGGTGGATCTGGACGATGGCAATGCCGCCGGGGGCCAGCACATCCCCTTCGTCCACCGCCTGCAGGGCACGGATCCAGATGCCCTTATACTGCGGCGGGGCAATATACACGAAGTCGAAGCGCTCATCGCCCGGGTTCCTGAGGAAGCGGAAGGCATCGCCGGCCACCACTCGCGCCCGGTCGGCCAAGCCAGTGGCCTGCAGGTTATGGCCGATGGTGCGCAGGGCCAGCCGATCGCGTTCGCAGAACACAGCGCGCGCCGCGCCGCGGCTCAAAGCCTCGATGCCGACGGCGCCCGTGCCGGCGAACAGATCGAGGAAGCGCGCCCCTTCGATGGAGGCTCCCAGGATGTTGAACAGCGCCTCCTTGACCCGGTCGGTGATGGGCCGGGTGGACGTGCCGGGAACCGATTCCAGCTTACGGCCCTTGGCACTGCCGGCAATCACCCGCATATTACCTTCCCTCCCACAGGAGCTGGATCAGCCGCGCCGGCCGATACCACCCGCGCTCCACGATGGTCCAGATCAGGATAACCAGCCCCAGCAGTTCGAAGATCACCAGCTTCGGCTCCTGGCGCACCACCTGGCGGTAGGCGTCCAGGAAGGCCGCCGGCGATCCCACATGCCGCCACTGGTGGAAGGATGGGCCGCGCAGGGGCCACAGAAAGGTCTGCGGGAAGCCCCAGATGCGGTCCTCCAGCAGGTGACCGGAGAAGGCCAGCAAATAGGGCAGCCACTGCCGGCGCTTCCGGCCGGCGGCCAGCCATACCAGCGCGTGCATCAACAAGGTGTGCCCGAAGAGCAGGGCGGCGTTGGAGCGCCGGAGGACGAACATGGCCAGCGGCTTGTCGAGCACATCCGGTGCCAGCGCGGCCAGGGCGGCCAGCCGGTAATCGGCGTCCGGGAATTTGCCGGCGCGCTGAAGGGCGTGCAGTGTGCCCCAGGTGAAGGCGAGGTGTCCGAGCGGGAGCATGGCCGCTATGACTTCCTGGCATCGGCCGGCAGCTCGGCGTTGCGTGGGAAGACATGCTCCGCCGGCCGGAAGATGATGCGGTGAAAGCCCTCGGCGTAGGCGGTGCCGGCCTTGGCGCCCACATCGGCCGCCCACTGGCGCACGCGCTCCTGCCAGTCGGGCATCTGCGCCAGTTGGGTCTGATGGCAGGCCACCGCATCCAGCTTATCCTGCAGGGTCTCGCTGATGTCCTCGAAGTAATCCGGGTCGTCAGTGCCCCACAGGTACAGCTCCAGCGGTGCAAAGGGCGGAAGCCCGACGACTTCTAACACGGGCACAAAGAGATGGTCGCGGGCCAGGACAATGGCGTCGCAGGCGGCCAGGCCGGCGGCACGGTGGTCGGGATGAATCTGGTAGCGCCGCCAGGGGTCGTGGGTGAAGATGACCTGGGGGCGGAAATGGCGGATGAGCATGGCCAGTTCCATCCGCAGGTTAGGGCAGGCCTCCAGCTCCCCGTCGGGATGCCGCAGGAAAACCACCTCTTTGGCGCCGATGCGTGCCGCCGCCTGGCGCTGTTCTTCCTCGCGCAGTTCCGCCAGGCGGAACGGGGAAAGACCGCGGTCATGGGTGCCCTTGTCGCCGTTGGTGCAGACCACGTAAATCAGCTCGCGGCCGGCTCTGGCCCATTTGGCCGCCGTGCCGCCGCAGGAAAGCTCCACATCGTCCGGATGCGCCGCGATGAAAAGCACGCGCAGATTGTCCCCTTCCATACACAACCTCGAACAGCGATGAAGTTTAGGATGAGCAGGCGAGTCCCCGGGAGGAAGCCGTGCGCCGGCGTGCTGGGAGCGCCTCCCGCCGCACCTCGGCGTACAGCGCCGTGATCTGGTCGGCAATGCGCGACCAACTGTACTGGCGGGCCCATTCGACGGCCTGCCGGCCCAGGCGCGCCTGAAGCGCAGGGTCCAGCAGGATCTGCTCCAGCCGCTCCGCCAGGGCCTGGTGATCGCGGTACGGGATATGGAAGCCGGTCACGCCGTCCTGGACGGTGAAGGCCATCCCACCGACCTTCGAAGCGATGACCGGCGTGCCGCAGGCCATGGCCTCCAGCGCCACCATGCCGAACGATTCGTAATGAGACGGCACAACCACCACCTCGGCGGCGGAGTAGTAGCAGGGCAGGATATCCTGCGCCTGCGCACCCCGGAAGGTGACCACGTTCGCGATGCCCAGCTCGGCGCGCAGGGCGTGCAGGCGGGCCATCTCCGCGTCCATTTTTTCAGGCGGCTGGTCCGGGTCGCCTCCCACAATGGTCACTACAAGGTCTTCCGCCCATTCCGGCCGGCGCTGGATCAGCACTGCCACGGCGTGCAGGAGCGTGTCAATGCCTTTCAGCGGTTCAATGCGCCCGACGAACAGGATCATGCGCTGGTGCTGGGACAATCCCAGACAGCTCTTGGCCCACTGCCGCGGCTGGGGATAGAACTGCTCCGTGTCCACACCGCATGGGATGACATGGATACGGGTCGGGTCAGCGCCGTACAGCCAGGTCATCTGGGCCTTCTCCAGCGGCGTGGCGGCCACCAGCGCGTCAGCCTCCCGCATGAGTTCCGTTTCCACGATCAGCCGGCGCTCCGGCTCATACTCCTCCGGCCGTTGGGCAACGCTGTTCTTCATATGCCCCAGCGTATGAAACATCTGGATGAAGGGCACGCCCCACCGCTCGCGCAAGCAGATGGCCACCTTGCCGGACAGCCAGTAATGGCTGTGGATGATGTCATAGCGGATGCCTTCCTGGCGCGCGAAGGCATCCACGCCGGCAATGAACTCGTCCAGATGATCGTACAGGGCATATTTGTTGTACGGCGCCGGCGGGCCGGCCTTGACGTGAATCACGCGGGCACCATACCCCAGGCGGTCGGTGACCCGCGGGCGGTCCGGGTTCTGCAGGCGGGTGAAGACATCCACCTGGTAGCCGCGCCGGCCCAGCTCGCGCGATAGGTCGCGCACATAGACATTCATGCCGCCCGTCTCTTTGCCGCCCAATGTGGCCAGCGGGCAGGTATGCACGCTCAACATGCACACACGCAGAGGTTCCATGGCTTCAACGACGCTCCATCTCGATCTGGTACACATAGGTATCGCGGGCGCCGAAACGGTACTTATATTCCTCGTCGCCGCGCAAGAAGTCAAACTCGCGCCGGCCCAGTTCGATGGCATGCTGGATGCAGAGGGCGATCAGCACATTGCCCGGGCTGAGATGCGGGTGACCCTCGGGGTCGAACCCCGAGTTGTACAGCAGAACGGCGTTATCATAGTCGAAGGAGAGCATGGAGGCCTCATGCCGGCCGTCCAGCATCAGATGGCTGAGCTGGAGCCAGCCGGCATCGAACAAGGCGCGCGCCATGGCGCGGAAGAAGGCCTCGGTGCGCGGCGTCATAAAGGCATGCTTATCCGGCCGGCTCTTGCGGTGCAGTTCTATGAAGATGTCCAGCTCCCGCTCGAAATCGTGCGCCGGCCCGACGATATACCATTCCAGCACTGCCTCGCCCTGCGCCCGGCGCAGTTTGCGGCGGATCTCATGCCGCTGTTTCTTGTCCAGCATCATCAGGTATGCTTCCCAGCTCGTCGGCAGGGGGATTACGGGGCAGACATCCCTCTGGCGGACATCCACCGAGAGGCCGGCCGCGCCGGCCAGCTCCGGCAGAAGCCGCAGGGTGGCGGATGCCTGTGGGATATTGCACAGCTCGACCTTATCCCACGGCGGCGCGGCCGGCCCCAGCAGACATTCGACGAAGAGCGGGAGCAGGGCCTCCTCATGCCCCTTCGCCAGGATGAGGTCAAGGTAATCGGTCACCTCGACACAGCCGATGAAGCGCAGTATCCGCCGGCCGTTGGCCTCGAGCACATGGCAGGGGAAGATGGCGAGGAGCGCGCCGGCGGGGTCCCGCACGGTCGTGACCCACAGCTCGCCCTCTCCCAAATGCCGCCACCAGGACTCCTGCCACTCGATGGTCAGGAAGACCTCGTTGGTGGAGCTGGTGGAGACCAGATGATTCCATTCAGGACGCAGGATATCGAATGTGCCGACGTCGTGATAGTGTTGAACCTGCATGTGCCCCTCTCGCCTGCCATAGAAAGGGCCGGCTTACCTGAGTGGCCGGCCTTTCCTCCCATTGTAATCATTTCAGGGAAACCGTCAACTATTATCCCCGGGGCCAGGCGGACGCCCGCGACCAGATTTCATGCACGAACTCATGGACGGCCGCGCGGAAATTCCCCCAGTCCTGCCACTGCCCGCGCAGATCCGTCAGCGCACGGGCCACTTTCGCCAGTTCCGCCGGCGGCACCCGTTGGAAACTGGAGATGTGCTCCGAGCGGTCCTGGGGATGGGGTTCCGCCGTGCCGGCATCGAAGCGGAACACAAAGGACGAGAAGTGCAGGGAGCGCCCCCTGCGGAACATCTCATAGCGCAGTAGGCCCAGGCACTGCGCCGGCTCGCCCTTCAGGCCCAGCTCTTCCCACAGTTCGCGCTGTGCCGCTTCCCAGGCGCTCTCGCCCAGATGGATGCCGCCGCTGGGCAGGCGGTAGATGCCGGCGGGGTAGAAGGGCTTGGCATGCAGCCAAACGGTGCCATCGGCGTGACAGACGACCAGCACTACCTCCCCGCGCCGGCCTTTGGCCGGCCCCTTGCACAACTCGTCGAAATAGGATGGGTCAGGGCCGTTCATTACCAGCACGTAATTGCGTTCCTCCAGGGAGGGGAAGCGCTGGCGCAGGGAGCGCAGGTCCTGGTCCTCTGCCAAGACGCGCTGGACCTCGAACGGGTCAATGGCCGGCACATCGGATGACATGTCCATGGGCACCTGACTTTCAGGGTTGTTGGGCCAGGGAGCGGCGGGCCGGCCGGCGCCGGATGAGCCACAGCACGCCCCCCGGCAGGCTGGAGAGGTAAATGATGCTCTGCATCACCAGCGAGAAGGTGACGGCCAGCTCGCTGGAGGTGGTGCGCCCCAGGGTGGCGTAGAGGAGATCATAGGCGCCCTGATTGACTCCCAGCCCGCCGATGGAGGGGATCAGGATGGGAGCGAAGGCCACCAGCGGGTTAAAAACAAAGATATACATGAGCGGGATGCCGGCCCCCACCGCCTCTGCCAACAGCCAGTTCACGATGTTGGTGATGAGCAGGACCACCAAGGAGATGAGGAAGGCCTGGGCCAGCCGGCCGGGGTTATCCCGATAGGCCTGCACGGCGCTGGAGAGGCGCTGATACACCGGTGCCAGCCGGCGCAGGAAGGACAGGCTGAACAGCCGTTCGAGCAGGGCCCGCAGGCGCCGGCTGAGCAGGACAGCGAAGCCCACCAGGAAGGCAAGGAATGCCGCGCCGGCGACCAGGGCCACGCCCTGCAGATCAGAACGGCCCATTCCCCAGACCGCGTACAGGCTCAGCAGGGCGCCGGCGGTGATGAAGGCGGACATTCCCACCAGCTTGTCCACCAGCACGGAGATGGCGGCTTCGGCGGCCTTTTCCGTATCGCGCGCCAGGCCGTAGCCGCGCACCACATCGCCGGCGACCATGGGGAGCAGGAAATTGCCGAAGAACAGCCCCACGAAGGTGAACGAGAGAAGATGGGACAGCGGCACCGCAAGCCCCTGGGCGCGCAGGAGGATCTGCCATTTATAACAGCCGACCGCGATGGCCAGGAAATAGAGGGCCAGGGCCAACAGGAAATAGAGCAGGTTCGCGCCGGCGATGGCGCGGCCGACCTGTGCCAGGTCCACTTTGAAGAGCAGAAGGTAGCCGATCAGCCCGAGGCTGATGGCTACCTTCAGCAGTGTCATCAGGCGGTCCCTCATGACGGCATCTTCTCCGAGGTGGAGATCGGCGGTTCGGGCAGAGAGCCGGCGCTCCCAACGCGCGGGTTCTTCTGCTTCTCGATGGCCACCGGCTTGGTGCTCCAGGCCATGTCCCACACCACGTGGCGCTCGTGCCGGACGTAGTAGTCATAGGCGCCGAGGAGGCGGGAAATGGCCTCCAGGCTGGCCAGGGCGAAGAGGACGTAGAGCAGGCGGATGGCGCCCCATATTTCGCCCAGGGCGATGCGCAGGACGCGCTTGGTATCTAGGCTGGAGACGCGGTAGCCGTACTTCTTCTTGAGGTGGAGGTGGCCGGCGTAATTGCGCCGGCGCTGTTTGATGAAGTCCCTCACGGTGGTTGGCCCCATGTTGTAGACAATAGCGTCCGGCGCATAGCGCACCTGCAGGCCCCGTTGGATCACCAGCGCCTCCACAAACGCCTCATCCATCGCCACATCCGGCGGGATGGTGTCGAACACTTTGCGGAAGGCAATCAGCTCTCCCAGGCGGGGGATTTCCATGCAGAGCTGATGCTCCATCTTCAGGCGCAGATGCGAGAGGTAGTCCACGATGTGATCCGGGGTATTGACCGCCACTTTCTGGGCGCCGGTCATGCCCACCTTCGGGTCGGCGAACATGCTGACCATGCGCTCGATGGCGTCTGGATGGGGCAGGGTATCGCCGCTTTCCAGCACGCAGATGTCCTCTT
>JACIWP010000006.1 GCA_014360855.1 Anaerolineae bacterium | reverse complement strand
CCAGCGGATCCTCCGGGTCCACCACGAAGGTATGAAATCCGGTGATATAGGCGGAGCCTTTGATGCGGGGGATGACCGCATCAAAAGGCCCCACCTTCGTCTCGCCAACCAGCATGCCCTCGAAGCGGGTGCCCAGGATGGACTCATGGATGAAGGGCTGTCCCAACGCCAGCCGGCCCAATGCATACAGCTCCGCCATCCGGGCACAAGTCCCCGTCCCGCACGGCGAGCGATCCAGGTTGCCGGCCCCGAAAATGACCGCATTGCGGTAATCTGCCCCGTTCTCCCCGGGCTGGGTGAACTCCACCAGGCCGATGGAGCGGATATGCGGCTGGGTCGGGTGCTGGACCGGGAAAGCCTCGTTCACCGCCGCCAGGATTTTCATCCCCACATCGCTCAGCCGGCGGGCATACTGCGGCTCCACCCGTAAGCCCACCTGCTCCACCGGCACCACGGCGAAGAAGTTGCCGCCAAAGGCGATGTCCAGCGTGATGGTGCCGACCTCGGCGATCTCCAGGCGCAGGTCATGGGCATACAGAAAACTGGGCACGTTCTGGAACCAGGCCCCCCGCACCCGTCCGTTCTCCACTTCCACATGCGCCTCCACCACGCCGGCCGCCGTGTCAAACCGGATGACCGTTTCCGGCTCCCGCGCCTCCACCATCCCCAACTGCACCAGGGCGGTGGCCGTGCCGATGGTGCCGTGGCCGCACATCGAAAGCCAGTCCGCCGTATCGCAGAACAACAGGCCGAAGTCGGTATCGGGCCGGCACGGCGGCAGTAGCAGGGCACCGAACATATCGGCGTGCCCGCGCGGCTCGCACATCAACAGCCGGCGCACCCCGCCCAGATGCTGGCGCGCATAGGCCCACTTCTCGGCGATGGTCTGCCCCGGCAGCGGGGGCAAGCCGGCCAGGATGAGCCGGGTCGGCTCGCCGGCCGTATGCGAATCCACCGTCTGGATCATCTTGCTGAAGACCGCCATGCCCGCCTCCTTTGGGTTATTTCCAGTATGCGGCCATCCGGTCAAGCTCCCGCAGGACTTCCGCCGGCAGGGGCGCCGGCGTATGCGCCATGGCCTTCTGCGTCGCTTCCCGCAGGCGCTCCTCAAACCGCTTGCCGCCTTTCTGCTTCCATTGGTCCAGCATGGCCCGGTCGAACAGCTCCGAGTACCAGACCTCGCGGAAATGGCGCAGGGTATGCTCCTCGTTCAGGTAATGGCCGCCCGGGCCCACTTTGTCAATGATGTCCACAGCCAGCGTCTCCTCGTTGACCGCCAGGCCCTGGAGGAACTGCCGCACCATGTACAGCACCTCATTGACCAGCACCATGTACGCCGGCGACGCCACCGAGCCGTGGTCCAGCCAGCCGGAGTCATGCACCAGGTTGGCGCCGGCCAGCGCGGAACTCAAGCAGGAGAAGGCGGCTTCTGCCGCCGCCTGCGGGTCGGGGAACTTGGCGTCGGTACAGCCGGCGGTGCCGAAGAACGGCAGGCCGTAGAACTGCGCCAGTTGGGCCATGGCCGCCGCCATGAGGGACATCTCCGGCGCGCCGTAGGAGAAGATGGTGGTGGACATGTCCATGATGGTGGTGAAGGCGCCGTAGATGAAGGGCGCCCCTGGCCGCACCAGTTGGGCCAGCACCAGGCCGCTCAGCGATTCGGCGCTTCCCTGCACGATGACGCCGGCGAAGGTCGCCGGCGCGGTGCCGCCGGCCATCGGCGCCGGATAATACACCAGCGGGATGCCCTTCTCCGCGCAGTACATCAGCTTCTCGATGGCCGGGTCATAATGCAGCAGAGGCGATACCGGCTCCGAGTAGTGGATGATGAACGGTGCCTGCAGAAAGGCCTCTTCACTGCCGGCGATGGCGATGGCCATCTCGTAGATATCGCGCGTGCTGTTCACGTCCTTACAGCAGAACACAAAGGGCTTTTCACAGTTGGTCAGCACCTGCTTGGCGATAACCCGGTCGGCGATATCCGCCGGCACATCCGCCGCCATGCCGATGGTCATCACCCAATGATAATTGGGCAGGGCATCCGCCACGCGTGCTGTCACGGCGCAGTCGGCGCTGGTAAAAGGCCGGCGCTCCTCCGTCACGGGGTCCAGATAATCAATGCAGTCCAGGCTCGGACCGAACCAGACCTTGTCCCCTTCCAGCAAGACAGTCCGCTGGCCGCCCCGCGTCCCCAGCACGACGCGGTGCGGGGCCTTGTGCAGGGCATCCTCCACCATCCAGCTCGGGATGCGCACCCGGTCGCCCTGGACACGCGCGCCGGCGCCGGCGAGGATCTCCTTCGCCCGCGGATGGGTGATCTGCACGCCGGTGCGCTCCAGCACCTCCAACGTCGCCAGATGGATCTGCCGGACCTGCTCATCGCTGAGCGTCCGCAGAACCGGACGAAAGCGTAGATCGGGATAACGCGTCATGATTTCCCCCTTTGCCGTCTCAGGCGTACTTCTGGTCCGCTTCTTCCACAATCCTGCGCATGGCCTGCATGGCCTCGGGCGGGATGGGCGCCGGCCCATGCGTCTCCAGGATGCGCAGTACCTTGGCCCGCACCCGGTCGGAGAGGGTCTTGCGCCCCTTGGCCTCCCAGCCGGCATAATCATCCCGCTCCAGCAGTTCCGGCTGCCAGAGCACCTGGCGGAAATGCCGCAGGGTGTGCTCCGTGGAGATGAAATGCCCCCCTGGACCAACCTGGGCGATCACGTCCACCGCCAGCGTATCGGGCGTGACCGGCACGCCCTGGAGCATGCGCTTCACCATAGCGACAATTTCGTCGGAGAGCACCAGCATATCCAGGGAGCCAGTGAGACCGGATTCCAGGTAGCCCACGTCATGGATCAGGTTGGCGCCGGACAGCGCGGCGAAGAGGATGGAGAGGCCGGCCTGCAGGGCCGCCTGCCCATCCAACACCTTGGCATCGCTGCAGCCGGCGGTGGAGAACATCGGCAAGCCCAGCCATTTCACGACATCGGTCAGGGCCGCGCTGAGCAGGAGGAACTCCGGCGCGCCGTAGGAGAAGATCATGGTCTTCATGTCAATCACGGTGTGCACGCCGCCGATGATGATGGATGCCCCAGGGAAACGCAGTTGGGCCATCACCACGCCGGCCAGCATTTCGGCCAGGCCTTGGGCCATGATGCCGGCCAGGGTCATCGGCGCGGTGAAGCCGGCGGTGGGCGCCGGCGTGTAGACGATCGGGATGCCGTGCTCCGCCGCATAGAACAGCTTCTCCACCACCTCTTTGGAGTGCTGAAGCGGCGAGATCGGCTCAATGTAAATGGCGAACAGCGGGTTGCGCCGGAAAGCATCCTCGCCGCCCAACACAGCGCAGGCCATGCGGTGCTGGTCCTCCAGCCCTTGACGGTCCACCGCGGTGATGACCATCGGCTTGCTGGTGCCGGTGATCATGGCCATGAACTGATGGCGGTCATAGGTTTGCGTCGGGGCATTGGATACCAGCCCCAGCGACATGAAGAAGTCAATGTTGGGCAGGGCATCGGCGGTGCGAGCGGCATCATACACATCCTGATAGACCGTCTTGCGGCGTTCGTCGGTGCGCGGGTCAATGAAGAACGGGGTATCCGAGCCGGTGCCGTAGTAGATGCGGTCCTTCTCCAGCACGACCTTGCGGCTCCCGTCGCGGCCGGCCAGCACCACCCGGCCCGGCGCTAGGTTCAGCGCGTGCTTGACCAGACAGCCGGGGATATGCACCAGGCCCTGGCCGTCCACGGTGGCGCCGGCGGCCTCCAGCATGTCCACTGCCTCATCGGAGTGGATGCGCATGCCCACCCCTTCCAGGATTTCCAGCGAGGCGCTGACGATCTCTTCGATCTGATCTGGCGACAGCGCGGAAAACTGGACGGTGGCATTGACGCGGTAATTGGTGCGCATGAGGCTCTCCTTTCCCCTGTGCGGAAACCGATGATATTGATCTGGCCGGCCCTGGCGGTTGGGCCGGCCAGGCGGAACCCTGTGGATGTCCGGCCGGTCAATCGAGGGAACGGACGTAGCCGGCGCGCTTCAACAAATCCAGCACCTGCTGCAACTGCTCCGACGCCGCGGCGCCGGCGCGCTCCGGATCATGCATGGCGATGGCCTCATAGGTCTCCCACTGGAGCCGCAGGGCTTCCTCCTTAATGCCGCGCAGGCTGACAACCTTTTCGATGACCTCGGAGAGCAGTGTCCGGGAGACCTGATAGAACTGCGCCAGCAGGTCATTATGGCTGGCGCGTGCGACAGCGTAGTGATACCGGAGGTCCGCGGTGGTGAATGCGGCGTCGTCATCAATGGCCGCCTCCATGTCCTCCAGGGCATGGCGGATCTCCTCCAGCTCCTCCGGGGTGGCGCGCTGGGCGGCCAGTTGGGTGAGTGGGATTTCGATGATCTGGCGAGCCTCATAGACGGCGGTGGTGTGGATGGGGTCGAGAGGGCCGGCGAGCAGGGCGCTGGCCTGCAGGACCGCTAACCCATCCGGATTGACCGTGGTGCCCCGCCCCGGTTGGGAATCCAGCAGGCCGACGGCGCACAGCGCGGCAATGGCACGCCGCACGGTTGCCACGCCAACGCCCAACTGGCGTGCCAGTTCCGGCTGAGCAGGGAGCATTTCGCCCGGCTGGAGCTGGCCGGAGAGGATCATACGGCGGATTTCATGGATGACCTGGTCGGTGAGCGTATCGCGCGGCAGTTTGCGAAAGGTGATCTCGGCCAAGGCAGGCACTCCTTTTCGGGAAACAATCGAAGATACGCGCTTTGCGAGTTTAATTATAGCACGGAATGGGCCGGCCGTCAACTGGCGTTGTGAGAGGGCTTGGCAAAATATAGCGGATGTACCTTGTTCCGAAGCCCCATCCCCGCTCCCCTTCCCGCAAACGGCCGGCGGTGAAGCTGGGCGCCGGCGTAAGCGCTTCTTTTTGACAATCCATGATCTCTGGGGTATACTTTATGAAGCTTTCCATGATACATCAATGAAGCATCGTGGAAACGCGGATATCCGAGGCCATTGAGGAGCAGTACAGCGATGTCCCTACAGGAAACCATTCCCCCACACGGCGGCACATTGATCGATCGTCAGCTCCGCGGCGTCCTGCGCGACGCTGTCCTGGAACGCATTTATTCCCTGCCGCGCATCACCCTTTCTCCCACCAACGTGTCCGACCTGGAACTCATTGGCACGGGCGTCTTCAGCCCCCTGACCGGCTTCATGACCCGCCGCGACTATGAAAGCGTGGTGGAGCACATGCGCCTGGCCAATGGGCTGGTGTGGTCCATCCCCATCACCTTGGCGGTGGAGCGGGAGCGCGCCGATGCCCTGCGGGAGGGGCAGGAGATCGCCCTGGAGGAGCCCAACGGCAATATCCTGGGCATTATGACCCTGGAAGAGAAGTTCGAGTACGACAAAGAGCGCGAGGCGCGCCTGGTGTACCGCACCACGGACGATAAGCATCCCGGGGTGGCGCGGCTGTACGCGCAGGGGGATGTACTGCTGGGCGGCCCGATTTATCTGCTGAACCGGCCGGCAGAGCGCCCCTTTAAGGAATTCCGCTTTGACCCGGCGGAAACCCGCCGTATGTTCGCCGAGCGCGGCTGGAAGCGCGTGGTGGGCTTCCAGACCCGTAACCCCATCCACCGCGCCCATGAGTACATCCAGAAGACAGCGCTGGAAATCGTCGACGGCCTGTTCCTGAACCCGCTGGTCGGGGAGACCAAGGACGACGATATCCCAGCGGACGTGCGCATGCAAAGCTACCTGGTCCTGCTGGAGAACTACTATCCGAAGGAGCGGGTCATTCTGGGGGTCTTCCCCGCCGCCATGCGCTACGCCGGCCCGCGCGAGGCCATCTTCCACGCCATCTGCCGCAAAAACTACGGCTGTACCCATTTCATCGTCGGGCGCGACCACGCCGGCGTCGGCAATTACTACGGCACCTACGACGCCCAGTACATCTTCGACGAGTTCAAGCCCGAAGAGCTGGGCATCACCCCCCTCTTCTTCGAGCATGCCTTCTACTGCCGCAAGTGCGATGCCATCGTCACACCCAAATCCTGCCCGCACGACAAATCGTTCCATATTTCTTTGAGCGGCACGCAGGTGCGCGAGAAACTGCGCAACGGCGAGATGCTGCCGGCGGAATTCACCCGGCCGGAGGTCTCGCGCGTGCTCATTGAGGGCCTGCGCCGCAGGACGCGGGAACAAGCTCTGGAAGCCTCCCGCGCCCAGGGCAAGGGGCGCCGGGTGCTGGTCATCGGCCTGGATTGCGCCGAGCCGAGCCTGGTCTTCGAACAGTGGCGGCAGGAACTGCCCAACCTGAGCCGGCTGATGGCCAACGGCCTGTACGGCCGCCTGCGCAGTACCGAGCCGCCCATCACGGTGCCGGCGTGGAGCTGTATGATGACCAGCAAAGACCCCGGCCAGCTCGGCATCTACGGCTTTCGCAACCGCGCCGACTACAGCTACGATAAGCTGACTATCGCTAACTCGCGCGCCATCACCGTGGACACGGTCTGGGACATCCTGTCGCGGGAGGGAAAGCGCGTCATCCTGCTGGGCGTGCCGCAGACCTACCCGCCCAAGCCGGTCAACGGATACGTCATCACCGACTTTCTCACACCCAGCACCCAGAGCCAGTATACCTATCCGGCCGAACTGCGCCAGGAGATCGAGCGCTGGGTGGGCGAGTTCATGCTCGACGTGCCGGACTTCCGCACGGAGGACAAGGACCGGCTCCTGCGCGATATCTACGAGATGACGCGCCAGCGCTTCGAGGTTGCCCGGCACCTGATGACCGAGAAGCCGTGGGACTTCTTCATGATGGTGGACATGGGCATTGACCGCATTCACCACGGCTTCTGGAAATACATGGACAAGACCCATCCCAAGTATGAGCCGGGCAACAAGTACGAGAACGCCATCCGCGACTATTACCGCTTCGTGGACGAGCAGATCGGCAAACTGCTGGAGCTGGTGGATGACCGCACCGTGGTGATCGTCGTATCGGATCACGGCGCTATGAAGATGGACGGCGGCATCTGCATCAACGAATGGCTCATCAAAGAGGGCTATCTGACGCTGAAGCGCTATCCCGACAAGCCGGCGCGCCTGCAGGACCTGGAAATCGACTGGTCGCGCACCATGGCCTGGGGAGAAGGGGGCTATTACGGCCGGCTCTTCCTCAACGTGCGCGGTCGCGAACCCCAGGGCATCATTGACCCCGCCCAATATGAGGCGGTGCGGGATGAACTCATCGCCAAATTGGAGGCCATCACCGATCCCGACGGCCGGCCCATCGGCACCATCGTCCTCAAGCCGGAGAAGATCTACAAGGAGACCCGCAACATCCCGCCCGACCTCATCGTCTACTTCGGCGGCCTGCTGTGGCGCTCCGTCGGCACCGTCGGGCTGGGCACCGTCCACACCTTTGAGAATGACACCGGCCCAGACGACGCCAATCATGCACCCTACGGCATGGCCATCTTCTATGACCCGCGGCAGTCCCTGGGCCGGCAGGTGCAGGACGGCTGGCAGATCCTGGACATCGCCCCCACCATCCTGACGGCCATGGGGCTGGCGGTGCCGGCGGACATGGAAGGCAAACCCATCCTCATCGGATAATATCCGACACACCAGCACATTGGCGGAGCATGCGCTATGGAACACAAAGGATTCACCATCTGGTTCACCGGATTGTCCGGCGCCGGCAAGACCACCCTGGCGCGCGAGGTCGAGAAACGCCTGCGCGCCCGCGGCATGAAAGTGGAAGTCCTGGACGGCGACGTGGTGCGGCAAGAGGACCGCGATACCAACATCCGCCGCATCGGCTTCGTCTGCAAACTGCTGACGCGCAATAATGTGGTGGCCATCGCCGCCGCCATCTCCCCGTACCGGGAAATCCGCGATGAGGTGCGGCGGGAGATCGGCAACTTCGTGGAAGTGTACGTAGAGTGTCCCCTGGAGGTCCTGATGGAGCGGGACGTCAAGGGGTTGTACAAAAAGGCGCTGGCCGGCGAGATCACCAACTTCACCGGCGTCAACGACCCGTACGAGCCGCCGCTGAACCCCGAAGTCGTGATCCATTCCGACCGCGAGACCGTCGAGGAGAGCGTCGAGAAGATCATGCGCAAGCTTAAGGAGCTGGATTACCTCCCGCCGGCGCCCGAGGACGTCTACTCCGAGGAAGAAGCCGAGGTCGTGGAGGAGCGCCTGCGCTCCTTGGGATACATCTAACCCCATCTCCCGAACCATCACATCCTCTGGCGATGCATCGCCAGGGGATGTGTATTTCCGTATTTGTTTATTGCGATGATAATTTACCAATTTGTACTGTCATCTAAACATAGCTTTCCTCGCATATTGTTTATATGTTCACTGTATTTTTGACTTTTTCTGAGACCTGTGATATATACCCTCTCGCGCCGCATTTCATCACATTCTCTTCTCAAGGAGGCACGACGATGGTAGATTATCTGACGTTGATGCTCATCAACATGGTGGGCGGACTGGTACTGCTGGCATGGTACGTGTTCCGCGGGCTGGATGATGCGGACCAGAAGCGCTGGGTGGCCGGCTTCGGCATCTCCGGTCTCATCGCGCTGATCAGCGGGTTCCACATGAGCTTCACCTGGCCCATTTCGGGTAGTTACAACATCCCCTATGGCGAGTTCTCGGTGTTCCTGGGCTTCCTGCTCTTCGGCGCCGCGCTCTCGCTGGCATTGAACTGGGATCTGAAACTGCTGGGCCTGTACGCCTTCTTCCCTGGCCTGGCCTCGGTGCTGATGGGATTTCGCTTCATGAATCTGGGGCTTTCTAAGGAACCAGTGTTGGCCGGCATCGGCTTCATCCTCACCGGCCTGGGCGGCGTCTTCGCCCTGCCCACCCTGCACTGGCGCCACAACCGCGTCCTCCGCACCCTCGGCGCGCTGGTGCTCCTGGTGGCCGCCCTCATTTGGGCCCTCACCGGCTACAACGCCTATTGGGGACATATGGAAAGTTTTGCCAATTGGGTGCCGCTGACCGCCCGATAAGGGCCGGCTCCTGTTCCACCGCACAACCCTGGGGTACCATACATCGTATGGTACCCTTTTTGTTGGAATCCGGGAGGAGATAGTCACCTGGCAGGTGACTGTCACCTCCCCCTGTCACCTCCCCATGCCGCCGGCCCATTTGTCCGAATCCCCGTGCGGTGCTATCATGTCGGTCTGGGCACACCATACGCCCACACATTGAGCACATCAGGAGACTGCTATGGGCCTGTTCGACCGCAAGAAGCCGGCCGCCTCTGCTCGCCGGCGCGTCATCGTGCTGGGCATCGACGGCACACCGTACACTTTCATACAGCGCATGATCCACGAGGGCCGTATGCCACATCTGGCCAAAGTCATCGCCGGCGGCACCCTCCTGCGCATGAACTCGGTGCACCCCACCGTCTCCTCGGTGGCCTGGTCCTCCTTCATGACCGGCAAGAACCCGGCCAAACATGGCATCTTCGGCTTCGTGGACCGCGAGCCGGCCACGATGAAGGTTTTCATCCCCACCTCCCAGGCCATGAAAAGCCCCACCCTGTGGGAGATCCTCAGCGCCGCTGGCAAACGGGTGATCGTCATCAACGTGCCGGTCACCTATCCCCCGCGGCCGGTGAACGGCATCCTGATCGCCGACTTCCTGGCGCCGAAGCTGGAGAAGGCAGTCTACCCGCCGGCGCTGGCCGCCGCGCTCCAATCCTGGGGCTACCGCATCGATACCGATCCCTGGCTGGGCCACGAGTCCAAGGATAAACTGCTGGAGGACGTCAACCTGGTGTTCGACCGCCGCGTGGAGGCCATGTTCCGCCTGATGGAGCAGGAGGAATGGGACTACTTCCACTGCCATATCATGGAGACCGACCGCCTGTTCCACTTCCTCTGGGAGGAGATGGAGACGAACGACCCGGTCTACGCGCCGCGCTTTTTCGCCTTCATCCAGAAGCTCGACCAGCTTATCGGGGAGCTGATGCGCCGGCTGGACGAACACACCGACCTGCTCATCATGTCCGATCACGGCTTCTGCACGCTGGAGAAAGAGGTGTACGTCAATCACTGGCTGGCCGAGGAAGGGTGGCTGAAATTCGCCGTGCCGGCGCCCAAGTCGGTGGCGGACATCAGCGGCGAAACCATCGCCTACAGCATGGACCCCGGGCGCATCTTCCTTAACCTGCGCGGGAGGGAACGGGATGGGCGCGTGCCGCCGGCGGAATACGAACATTGGCGGGAGCGCATCATCCAGGGCGCGCTGGCCCTGCGCGATCCCGATACCGGCAGGCCCCTGTTCCGCGCCGCCCTGCGGCGCGAGGAAATCTACCATGGGCCTCTGCTCCCACAGGCGGCGGATATCATCCTGGTGCCGCACGAGGGCTTTGACCCCAAAGGTTCGGTGAACAAGGAGCAGTTGACCTACAAAGGGCCGGCGCTGGTGGGGATGCACACGTACGATGATGCGGCGCTGGTGATTGCCGGCCGGCGCATCGCGCCGGCGCGCACCCCCTGGGTCGCCGATGTGATGCCGGCGATCCTGGAGCTGATGGGCGTGGCGAACCCCGGAGACCTGGACGGCCAATCTCTGCTGAGCCTTACATGAAAAGAAAAGGGGCTCCTTTCCAGGAGCCCCTTTCTTCATGTCCACGATGCTGGCTGCAGTGTACCTGCTGATCTTAGCTCAGCGCGCTCACGATCTGGCTGAACACGTTGCCGACGGTCGGGCCGAGCACCATAAGAATAGCGATAACAACGATAGCGACCAGAACAAGAATCAGCGCGTACTCGACCAGCCCCTGGCCCTCCTCACGAGGAAGAAACAACATCGCCGTTCACCTCCTTTCTTTGTGGTTTCGAGTGCTGAGTCCCTGCTCAGAATGCCGTCCCCGTTTGCTGGTTCCATTGTATTCCATAAAATATCGGGTTTCAATAGTACTAGGGTACCACAATGTTTGTTTTAAAGCAGGTAATCCCGCAGTTTGCGGCTTTGGTCGAGGTGCCGCAGTTTCTCCAGCGCCTTGATCTCGATCTGGCGGATGCGCTCGCGCGTCACCCCCAGCTCCGCACCCACTTCTTCCAGGGTATGGGGCTGGCCGTCCGCCAGGCCGAAGCGCAGTTCCAACACCTGGCGCTCCCTTTCCGTGAGGTCTGTCAGCACCTCCTGCATCTGTTCCCGCAGGAGGTTGCGCGTGGCCACATCCACCGGCGCCTGGACGGCACGGTCCTCAATGAAGTCGGCCAGAGAGGAATCCTGTTCTTCATCCACGGGGGTTTCCAGGGACAGGGGTTCCTGGGAGACCTGGATGATCTGACGGACCTTGCTAACAGCCTTGTAGAAGCGCCGGCGCACTTCCGCCGGCGGCTCCACCCCCCTGACGCGGCACTGCCGGACAGCCTCCAGGTCGCCGGCGCTGAGGAACCCCATCTCCACGGCAATCTCCTCCGTGGTAGGCTCATGCCCCAGCTCCTGAAGAAGCTGGCGCTGGACCCGCAGAAGCCGGTTGATGCTCTCCACCACATGCACCGGCACGCGGATGGTACGCGCCTGATCGGCGATGGCACGGGTGATGGCCTGGCGAATCCACCAAATGGCATAAGTGCTGAACTTGTTCCCCATATCCGGGTCGAAGCGCTCCACCGCCTTCAGCAAGCCAATATTGCCCTCCTGGATCAGGTCCAGCAGGGACATCCCGCGGCCCACATAGCGCTTCGCCACACTGACCACCAGACGCAGGTTGGACAGGATGAGCTTGCGTTGGGCAATATCCCCCGCGCTGACCGCTTCCTCCAGCTCCTGGCGCTCCACCTCGTTCTGATACTGCTTCTTCCGCAGCCGCTTTTCCGCTTCCTGGCCGGCGCGTATCTCGTTGGCCAGGGCGATCTCCTCCTGGGCGTTCAGCAGGGGCACCCGTCCGATTTCCTGGAGATACATATAGACGGGGTCCTCACTGCCCTCCAGCCGGGCCTGCCGGCGCAGTTCCTCCGCGTCAAACTCCTCCAGCTTCGCCAGCAGTTCCTCCGAGTCTTCCTCATGGGGCGCCTGCGGGTGCACTGCGCTGGGGTGAGTATTCCGTGGAGCATGCCGGCCGGCGGAAGATGCGGACAGGCGGGGTCTCTGGGCCGAACGGCGGGAAGCACTGGCCTGAAAGGACCGCGCCGGCGCGAGGGACGGCAACTGCGTGCAGTGACGGCGTGCCTTCATACTATTCCCCCATCCTGTTGGGATGCATAGTTCGCTGGGGGCTGAAATGTCATCCCCCGAATCCCTACACCACGTCCCGCTTTCCCCGCAGGGAAAGCCGATACAAGGCCTGGTCGATCGCCCCCAGGGTCACCGAATACTGCTGGATCAGCCGGGCAAAGCGGCCGGCCTGTTCCCCATCTCCGGACTGCTCCGCCTCTTCCAAAAGAAAGCGCAGACTGCTTAACTGCTGGCGGATGCCGCGCCCTTTCAGGGAAAAGGCACTGCGCGAGAGGTCCTGAAGAACCTCGTCCTCGTCCAATCCTTCCAGCGGTATCTCGGCCCGCTCCAGAAGCTCCTGGAGATAGCCGGCCAGGGGGGCCGGCAGTTGGCCGGCCAGCACGGCCGGCTCCGCCAACTGCCCTTCCTCCGCGGCGCGCTGGATCTGCTCAAAGAGATAGCGGTTCTCCGGCCGCTGGAAATCCTCGGGCGCCAAGAAGGGCACGCCGGCCTCGGCAAAGGCAAAGGACAGCGGGAAAATGGCCCGCGGATAGCGCAAAAGGTACAGCAGGCACAGCTCCTCCAGCGTCAGCTCCCGCCGGCCGGCCGGCAGGGGCCGCTGTTCCTCCGCTGGGCCGGCCTCTGGCGGCGCGCTCGGCCGGCGTCCGCGGCCCAGCCGGGTGCTTGGCCGCGCCGGCCTTGCTCCAACGACCTCGCGCTCCACCACATGCTCGTCCAGCATCAGCCGGCGGGCCAGCCGCTGGATATAATGATAGCGCTCGATGTCATCCTGCAGTTCCAGCAGGATGGGCTTCATCTGGCGCACGGCGGCGGCCTTCTGGAGGGGATCCCGCAGGTCCACATCCCGCAGGATATGGGCCATCATATATTCCACCAGCGGTTGAGCGCGCACCACCAGCTCGTTCCAGCGAGCGATATCCTGGCGGATGAGCTCGTCCGGGTCCATGCCGGCCGGCAGGGTCAGGATGCGCAGGTCAATCGCCAGCCGCTCCTCCTCCCCTACAGTGCCGTCGGGGCGCAGGGTCGGCACGCGCCGCCGGCCGATGCTCTGGCGGGCCAGGTTCAGACCGCGCAGGGTCGCCTGGTCGCCGGCCGCGTCCGCATCCAGGGCCAGCACCAGCCGGCCGGCCAGCCGCGCCAGGACGCGCAACTGCTCCTCCGTCAGCGAGGTGCCCATCGCCGCCACGACGTTGGTCACGCCGTGCTGATGGGCCATCATCACATCCATATACCCCTCGACGATGACGGCCTCACTGCGCGCCCGGATGGTCTTGGCGGCCCGGTCCAGCCCGAACAGCACCGCCCCCTTGTCGAAAATGGGCGTCTGCGGGGAGTTCAGGTATTTGGGTGGAGTGTCATCTAGGGCGCGCGCCCCGAAACCGATGACCTGGCCGCGCCGATCGCGGATGGGGATCATCAGCCGGTTGCGGAAGCGGTCATAATGGCCGCCCTCTTCGCGGGCGATGATCAGGCCGGCCTCCAGCAGTTCGGCGATGGTGTACCCCTGCGCCGTCAGATGGCGCGACAGCGCCTCCCAGTCGTTCGGCGCATAGCCCAGCTCAAAGGACTGAATGGTCTCCTGGGTAAGATAGCGGCCGGCAAGATAGCGCCGGGCGAATTCCGCTTGCGGCGAATGCAGGAGCAGTTGGTGGAAGAAGGCAGCCGCGGCGGCATTGGCCCCCCGCAGACGGTCCAACAGGTCCTGGCGGGCCTTCTCCTGCGGCCGGCGCTCCTCCAGCAGGACGCCGGCCTTCTCCGCCAGGATGCGCAGAGCCTCCCCGAAATCCACCTTCTCAATGCGCATGATAAAGGTAAAGATATCGCCGCCCGTCCCGCAGGCCCCGAAGCAGTGCCAGGTGCCGGTCTCCGGGAAGACCACGAAAGAGGGGGTTCGTTCGGCGTGGAACGGGCAAAGCCCCTTGTAGGTGCGCCCTGATTTCTTCAGGGGCACATATGCGGAGACCACATCCACAATGTCCAGGCGGTCTTTGATCTGGTCAACAACCGTCATCAGCGCCGCTCATTGCCGGCCATTATATCCCAGGCCCGGGAGTATCATCTGCCCACAGCGGTCCTAACGCACGATGTCGCATACGGGGAAGATATCGCTGTCCTCGATCATCTGCGAGCTGCACACGATGTGCACGGCATAATGTAGACCGATATGGCGTTTTTGTCAAAAGGGTCACGGCCGGCCCAAGCGGACACCCCCGCCCCAGCCCTTCAACGCGCGGCCATTTCCGACACTTCGCCGGCCAGAATTGGACAAAACCGCCCATTTCATGTATAAAGGTTCAACGCGATGCCAGAAGAGTACACCCGTTCGCCAAGGTGAAGCAGGTCCGCATCGTCAGGATGTGCGGGGCCAAACGGCTGGTACGCGCTCGCCGGCCCCAGGAACCCGCCATCCGCACCAGTTCGCTAGTGTGGTCTGAGGAGGATACCGTTGCCCAATACGAAGTCTGCCCTGAAACGCATGCGCCAGGCGGAGAAGCGCCGACTGCGCAACCGCTTTTACCGCTCTACCGCGCGCACCTATGTGAAGCGCGCCCGTGCGGCTATCGCGGCCGGAGACCTGGAAGCCGCCAAAGAGGCCATTAAGCGGGCCGTCAGCGCCCTGGATCGCGCCGCGGAGAAAGGCGTCATCCATAAGAACAACGCGGCGCGCCGTAAGTCGCGCTTGATGAAGGCGTTCAACGAGGCACTGCGCGCGGCCAGCGGCCCCACAGCGCCGGCATCTTGATGTAAGCCGCTCACCAATCCCTGCTCGCAAGAAAGGGCCTATGCCCCTGCACCGGCATAGGCCCTCTTTGCGTTTCCGCAAGCCGGCCTACCGCAGTTCCGCCCAATCCAACGCCGCAGAGAGGGTGCGAGCATCCGGGTTGCTCCCCACCCTCAGCCAGGACTGGCCGGCCTGCCACACCTCCGCCGCACTGCCGGCCGGCGCCCCCTTGACGCCGATGAGCGCATGGCTCCACGTCGGCTGTTGGCGCGGGTCCACCCCCGAGCCGATGCTCCGCAGGGCCTGCACCGCCTCATCGGTCAGGCGATCGGCGCCGCGCCCGCGCACCGCCCCCACCACGATATAGCCGGCCGGCACATCCGCCAGAAACTCCGCCATTTTCTGCGCCTCATGGGCGCTGGCGGCAGTGTCAAAAGCCGCCTTTTGCACCAGCCGGCCGGTGCGCGGCTCCAGCACGGCGAAATTATAGCCGCGCCGATGCGTCGAACCATCCACCTTCTGCCGCTCATCTCCGATGGTGATGTAGGCGAAATCGCCGGCGGCCTCGTCCGCGCTGTGGACCTCGATATCCACCGGTGTCTCCACGCCGGTCGTGCCGATAGCGCGCTGGGCCGGCAGGACCTGCCGCGGCGCGTCAAAGCGGGAGAAGGTCAGCGAGATGACGTTCAGACCGGGGCGCTGGTAACCCGCCGGCACGTCCCAGGCGTACTCCTGCCAGCCGGGGGCCAGCTCGGGCGCCGGCGTCAGCAGATGCCCGTTCAGCCGCACCTCCACCTTCTGCGGCCCCGCACCGGGGAAGTCGAAGGGGAGCAGGCGCAGGGTCAGCCGGCGGTCCTTCACCTCGCGCAGGGGCAGGAAGAGGCGCGCCGGCGCCCCCGTCGCCCAGACGGCCGTCGTGCCGCCGATGTCCTCGTCGCGGTCCCACCCTTCGCCGCGATAGATTTCCCAGCCGGCAGTGCCGACATCTATCCGGAACCCATCCTGCGCCGGCGGCTGAAGCACCCGGTACACGCGCAGTCCATCCTGCGCATACACCGGCGTCGGGTCCAGCGGCATGGTCTGCAGGACGAACTGCTCCGCCTCGTCCCAGGTGTCGGAATAGGGCGGCCGGCCGGGCACCGGCGGATGCACCACCACATAACGCAGGTCATAGAGATAGGCCAGCGCCGGCGCCTGCTCCGCCGCCTGCTGAACGAGGGTCGGGTCTGCCGGCTGATACAGCTCGATGTCGGCCAGCGCCTGGAAGAAGGGGATGGAAGCATAGTACTCGGTCTTGGTGGGTTCATGCCGGCCAGAGTTGCCGCTCAACAGCCGTTTGTGATGCACCGTCTGGTAATACTGGGTGCGGGTATCCTCGGCGCCCAGCACGCCGAAGCTGTCGCGCCAGCCGAGGGGCAGGGTGAGGATGGTAAAATCCCCCGGCTCCTGCGCGAGCTGATAGTAAAAGGCCGGCACCCGCGCGTCGGTCAGCGGAAGGGGCACGGAGAGATGCTCCACCAGCAGGCCGGCGCACAGCAGGAGGGAGAGGGCCGGCGTCGTCCAGCGCTTCCGCCACCTCCCCTCGGCGCGCTCCAGGATCCAGGCCACCGCATAGCCGGCCAGCACCGCCACCGCCAGCATCAGGATGACGCTGTTGCGGTTGGGTGCGCGATTGCCTTTGGCGATAGGAATATAATGCAAGATAATGAACGGAAGCGGCACCGTCGTCTGCAGGCCGTCCAAGTCAAAGAGATAGCGCCCGTTGATTTGGAGCAAGGGGCCGAGGCACAGCACGGCGAAGGTCACCGCGCTGGCCAGCCAGGCGCGCACACTCCGCCGCCAGACCACGCCGGCCAGGATCACCAACAGGATGGCGGCAACCCCCACCACCACCGTGTTCACGTCGGAGAAGCGGGCGGTGCCCTGCTTGACGGCCGCCAGCTCCGCCGTCCAATCATTGCCGAAGATAGGGTTCAGCTTAGTTGGGGTGATAAAGCTGAACAGGTCCGCCGAGAGGATGAGGGCATCGCCCCACCCGCTCAGCAGGTACCCCTTGCGCATCTCGCGCAGGATGAAGACCAGCATTGGGGCATACAAGACGCCGGCCGACAGCACCAGCAGGCCGAGCCGGCCCAACAGCGCCGCCCATTCCTGCCGGCCGGCCTGCCACCATTCCTTCAGCGGGCGCTCGCACAGCCACAACACCAGCGCCAGCAGGGCCAGGAAGACGCCAAAGATCATCTCGCACAGCATGGCGAAGGCGGCGAAGATGCCGGCCAGCACCGGGTGGATGGGCCGGCGCTCGCGCAGGGTCTTCAGGAAAAAGAGGGCGAAGAGGGGCAACCACTCGGTGCTGACCATGTCGTAATGGCCCAGCGCCAGATAGACGAAGCGGTTGCCAGCGAAGGCGTACAGCGCTCCGCCCACCCACGCCGCCCACCAGTATGCGGAGGGGGAGAGCCGGCCACTGCGCCGGCGCTCCGCCAGCAGATAGCGCAACAGCAGGAAGGCGCCGAAGCCGCTCATGGCGGTGGAGAAGAGCATAATGAGATTGCTGGTCAGCGCCAGGTTGAAATAGGGCTGGAGCGGCAGGGAGAGCGCGGCGTTGAAAATGGTGTAGGTGTACAGCACGAAATTGATGCCCACCGGCACCCAGATGTAATCGGAATAAAGGGGGTTGGTGCCCAGGTCCAGCAGGGCATATTTGAACCACCACTGGTTGTACACGAAGGTGTACTCGTCAAAGGCCCAGGTCTCGCTCCCCGGCACATGCGTGCCCAGGTGCAGGACCAGGGGATAGGTCAGGACCAGGCTCAGGAGCACATATGCGGCCAGGGCGATCAGCGCCGGCCCATAGCGGCGCCAGCCGGCCGGCGGAGCGGGCCTGTCCGAAACACGGCTCACAGGTCACCTCCTGAAGGTGCTGATAAGATGCCGGGCCACGCGCCCCAGGGTGGGCGGATGCAGGAGCATGTTGGCATAGCTGGCGTTGGCCATGGGGCAAGCGCATTCGCCGGCGGCGATGCTCCGCCGCAGTCGGCCGGCCTCCTCCCCGAACCAGATGCGCGCCAGGTCGTAATCGGCCTGCCGCAGGTTGCCGATGGGTTCGGCGCGGATACAGCAGGTCCACACATCCCCATCGGGCGCGATATGTCCGCTGGCCCAGCCGGCGTAGCAGGGGATGACCTGCCGGCGCTCGAACAGGATGCGCTGGACCAGGCGGTAATACTCGGCGCGAAAGGCCTGCGTGATGCGGGCGAAGCCGGCGAAGCGGTGTTCCGCCAGACGTTGGATAAGGAACTCCGCCGCCTGGGCATATTCCTGCGGCGACGGGGTGATGGCCAGCCCAACGGTTCCCAATTCCCCCCGTTCCTCGGCAATTTCCGTGATGTACGAGTCCGGCTCCAGCGCCATCAGGCCCTCGTAAATGCGCGGGATGTCCCGCACGTTGAGGGTGGAGATGACGGTGTGGATGCTGATGGTCAGGTTGGGGTGGTGCAGGGCCTTCAGCCGGCGATAGGTCTCCATGGCGCGCTGCCAGTTGCCGGGCACATTGCGGATGCGGTCGTGCCCCTCGCCCACATCGTCCAGCGACAGATTGACGCCGATCTGGGCACCCGGCGCGGCGCGGGCAATGGCATCCACGTCGGCCGCCACCCGTTCGGTCAACAGGCCGTTGGTCGGGATGGTGATGACCGCCGGCCGGCACAGCTCATAGGCACTGCGCACTATCTCGACCAGATCATCCCGCAGGAACGGCTCCCCGCCGCTGAAGGTCATGTAATAGGGCGTCTTTCCGAGATGCGCGAAGACACGCCGCCACTCCTCCAGGCTCAGCTCCTCCGCCTGCCTCTGCCAGACCTTGCAGGTGCTACAGCGGGAGTTACAGCGGTAGGTGACGCTGATGACCAGGCTGAAGGGAAGCATTCGCGGCCGGCCGAACCGTCGAAAGAGCCAGTATGCGGGCAGTCGGGGAAGCAGACGCACCAGGGACACCGCGGGGATTTACCTCGCTTTCACGGCAATGAGATAGCGGTGATGGGCCCAGACCGCCTTCAGCGGCCAGGGCAGGGACGCCCGGTCCAGGAACGCGTATTTCATGACGCGGGCGCGCAGGTCCGGCCGGCGCCCCAGGTAATACTCCATGATGTTCCAGGACCATGCATCGCCGGTGAAGCGGCTCTCCAGACGCTGGGAGCGGATGCCCAGCCGGCGCAGGACCTCCGCCGCCGGCATGACCGTGTCCGGCCAAGGCGGCACATCCAGCACCCCCTGCGCCGCGATGCGCAGGCCGGCCCCTTCCAACACCTGGCGGATGCGGCCCATATCCGCCCAGCGCTCATCCACGTAGCGCACAAACTCCGGCTCCAGCACGTGCTTGCGCAGCCAGTACCCCACCTGCAGGGTATTGGGCATGGCGACGAAGACCACCCGCCGGCTCAGCCGCGCCAGTTCTCGCAGGAGGCCGGCAGGGTCGGATAAATACCACAGGCCGGCCCACTCCCAGCAGAGGTCAAAGGATTCATCGGCAAAGGGGAGGCGCGCCCAATCCTCCACAGCCACCAGCCAGACGGGAAGCCCCAGCTCGCCCCAGATGCGCTGGACGCCGGCCAGCCGCTGGGGAACATCATCCGCCAGGGTGACCGCACAGCCGGCTTGCGCCAGCACCACGGAATTAATGCCGGTGATGCCGGCCATGCCGTATATCGGCGCCTCCAGCACCGTCTGGATGGGATACCGCCGCAGTAGAGCCCGGAGGAAGTCGTTCAGTACGAAGCGCTCATAGACCAGGCCAAGGCCCTCGTTGTAATCGTGCAGGTGCTCTTCCCAGGCCGGCGGCATACGGTTCACCCCTCCTGCGAGGCGTGCTGGGAATTTTCGCCGAAGGTGACGGTCAGGACGTTATCGGCGTACTGGGCGCCCAGCACCTGCCGGCCGGCCAGCACCCTCGGCAACAGCAGGGTGCGTTTGAAGTTGCCGATGTGGATGACCAGCTCTTCGCCGGCGTGCGTGAGCTGGATGGCCTCTTTCGGCGCCAGCGCCAGGGGCAGACGCAGGTAATAGCGGTTCCCCTCTTTCTCCACCGTCTGGGTGAGCCCCCGGAAATACAGCCTGGTCGGGTCCTCATCGCCGTAAATGCGCTCCGCCATGCGCCTGAGCATCTCCAGCCCCACCACCTCGTCCTCGAACATGGGCACCAGGCGCATCGGCAGGGGCGAGAACATTTCCTCGATCATTTGCAAGTAGCGTGCCTGGGTCTGGCGCCAGGTGTCGAAGTAGGGGCCGGCGGCATCGGCCGGCAGTACGCGGTTGACGACGACCAGGTCCACCGAATAGCCGTACAGGTTGAGATAGGTCAGCGCGCGCTGGGCCTCTTTGATGACCATTTTCTCCGGATTGAGCACAATGCGCGCCGAGGACAGCTCCGGGTCCGTCAGCAGTTGATGCATGCGCTCCAGCTCGCGGATCAACTGCTCGATGGTGCGGAAGAGGTGGTCCTCCGGGATGGGCATATCGGTCACGGCACGCAAAATCGGGCGTGAAAGCTGGATGGCCTTGGTCTGAATGGGAAAGATGCGGTCCAGGTACCAGCGCGCCATCTCCGGGAAGGCCAGCAGTTGAAGCGTCGCCCCGGTGGGGGCACTGTCAATGATGATGACATCGTAGTCGCCCGTGTCGTGCAGATACACGATCTGCAGAAGGCTGGCCAGCTCCTCCATGCCGGGCAGGACGGCGGTCTCCTCCGCCAGGAGCTGGTCCAGCCCGCGCCAGGCCAGCAGGGCGGACAGATACTCCTGCACAGTGCCCCAGTACTTTTCCATCTGATAGAGCAGGTCAATCTCCTGCCCCCACAGGTTATCGGTGATGGGCGTGGGTTCGGCCCCCAGCGGCATATCGAAGGAATCGGCCAGGCTGTGGGCGGGGTCCGTGCTCACCACGATGGTGCGGTAGCCCAGGTCGGCACAGCGCAGTGCGGTGCTGGCCGAGACACTGGTTTTGCCCACGCCTCCTTTGCCCGTGTACAGCAGGATGCGCATGATAGGAATCTCAACCTCTTGGCCCCGCGCCGGCGGGGAAATTTTCAGCCCCGGCATTATACCATGTTCAGGCGCGCTTGCCAATTCATCGGCGCAAAACCGCCCTTGACTTTTCGGATGAATGGTGCTATAATAGTAATAGTTGTATGATGACCTGATGAGTATATGACATGACATCATATGTCAGAGAGGTGCGGCGGATGCAAGAGATGCGGATGGCCCCGGTTAGGAAACAGCGCCTCCATGAGATCATCGCCGACCGCCTACAGGAAATGATCGTGCGCGGGGACTTCTGCGCCGGCGAAGCCCTCCCCACTGAAAACGAAATGGCCGAGCAGTTCCAGGTCAGCCGCACCGTCGTGCGCGACGCCATTCGCGTCCTGGCCACCAAAGGCCTGGTGGAAATCCGCCACGGCGTCGGCACCTTCGTCACCCAGAGCGGCCGCGACCGCCTGGCAGAAGCCATCGCCCTCTCCGTGCGCCGCGGCGACTACACCCCCTGGGAACTGTACCTTGTGCGCCGCGCCCTCGAGCTGGTCGTCGTGGAGGAGGCCATTCACCACGCCACCCCGGAACACATTGCGGCCATGCGCCAGGCCATGGACGATTACGAGCAGAACGCCTTTGACCCCGAGAAAGCTGTCGAGGCCCACATTCGCTTCCATCGGATCATGCTGGAATCCACCGGCAAGCGCATCTTGATGGACCTTCTCGAACCCATCACCGTTTTCCGCATCCCCTATGAGTGGGGAACGGAGAAGGGAGAGGTGCCGGCGCCGCAGAGGTATGCCGCCGGCCACCGCCGCATCGTGGATGCCATCGAGGCGCGCGACTTGGAACGCGCCCGACAGGCCATGCTGGACCACCTGGCCGACCTGGAGCGGCGCGCCCGCCGGGCCATGGAAGCCAGGGAGCCGGCCGAATAATCAGCTTCTTGCTGACCCCAGCGCATGCACACCATAGAAAGGAGGACGGACGAGAAGGAAGAACGACTGCGCGTTTGACCCAAAAACCTGTGACACACTCTAATCCTAATTTCTAGAAGGAGGGAGTACCATGCGTCGGCTGTCGTATGCTGTGCTGGCCATCCTGGTCATCGTCATGATGCTGGCCGCCTGCGCTCCTGCCACCCCACAAGTCGTCGAAAAGGTGGTCAAGGAGACCGTGGTGGTCAAAGAAACCGTGCCCGTCAAGGAAACGGTTGTGGTCAAAGAAGTGGTCACCCCCACCCCTGTGCCCCCGCCGATCAAGCAGGGCGGTCCGGTCTTCATCGGCACGGGCGGCATGACCGGCAAACACTTCAACCCCATCTGGATGACATCCAACCCGCAGTTCCTGGCCTTCCCGCTGATCCTGCCGGCCCTCACCTGGTTCGACGACAAGGTCCAGCCCATCCCCCACCTGGCCACCTCCATCGATGTCAACGCAGATGCCACCGAATACATCTTCCACCTGCCGGAGAACGCCAAGTGGAGCGACGGCACCCCTCTCACCGCCGATGACGTCGTCTTCACCTATCACCTGGCCATCCATCCCGTCGTCGGCCAGGCAGTCTGGGCCAACAACTTCTCCAGCGTGAAGGGCGCCACCGAATACCAGAAGGGCGAGGCCGACAAGATCGAGGGTATCCAGGCGGTGGATGCCCACACGGTGCGCTTCGAGCTGAAACAGCCCAACGCGGCCTTCCTGTTCAACACCTACCTGGGCATCCTTCCCAAGCACATCCTGGGGGACGTGAAGCCGGAGGAGCTGGAACAGCACCCGTATGTGGATGCTCCGACGGTCACTTCTGGCCCGTATGACTTCGTGGAATTCGTGCCCGAGCAGTACATCCACCTGAAGAAGAAAGCGGATTACTGGGGAACGCCGGCCACCCTCGACGAGGTCTACATCAAGCTCTTTGAGTCCACCGCCACCATGCTGGCCCAGTTGGAAGCCGGCGAAATCGACGTCGCCCTCATCCCGCCCGAAGAGCTGGAGCGCTTCGAGGGACTGCCGCACGTCGAAGTCGCTAAGGTGAAGGGCATCGGCTACTACGTCACGCACTTTGACTTCCGCAACGAGGAGCAGATCGCCCAGCTCAATAAGCCCAAGGAGCAGGGCGGCAAGGGCTACAGCATCACCAAGACGCCCAAGCCCTATCTGCAAGATAAGCGCTTCCGCCAGGCCCTAGCCTATGCCATTGACACCAACGCCGTCATCCAGGTGGTCGCCGGCGGCGAAGCCACCCCCATCTACAGCTCCATCTTCGGCCCTGACTGGGCGGTCAATCCTAACCTCAACAAGTACGACCAGGACCTGGACAAGGCCAAGGAGCTGATGACCGCGGTGGGCGTGACCTTCGACGACAAGGGCACCGCCCTCTGGGAAGGCAAACCCATCACACTGGTCTACCTGTCCAACACTTCCGAGGAAGCCCGCAAGCTGGGCGAGGTGCTCCAGCAACAGCTCAGCAAGGTCGGCATCCGGTTGGACATCAAGCTGGTCACCAGCGCGGCCTTCTTGAGCGCCGCCATCAACGGCGAGGGTGACCTCATCCGCAACGCCGGCGGCCGCTTCGGCGCCGATCCCAGCGTTTCCTCGCTGTACTACACCTGCAAGGCCGGCTGGGCGGAGCTGGTCATCGGCTTCTGCAACCCGCGCTTCGACGAGCTGATGGCCCAGGGCGTCGCCACCAGCGATATCAAGGAGCGGCAGAAGATCTACTGGGAGGCCAGCGCCATCCTGAACGAAGAGCTTCCCAGCCTCTTCTTCTACACGCCCAACGTCTTCTTCGGCATCAACAAGGGCCTCAAGGGGCTCAAGCCCAGCGCCGACCCGGGCTACTTGACCTGGAACATCACCGAATGGTATTTTGAGAAGTAAGGCTTCGACCGCGGCGGCATAACAGGCATGGAGTTCCCGCCTGTTATGCCGCCGTATCCCAGTCTGTCAGGTTGGGCACATGACCAAATACATCATTCGCCGGCTCATCATCTCTATCCCAGTCTTGTTCGGCATCACCGTTATCGTCTTTCTGCTCATTCACTTCGCCCCAGGCGACCCGGTAATGGGCATGATCGATCCCACCCAGGGAGGCTTCAGCGCCGAACTCATCGAACGGGAGCGCGCCCGCTTGGGGCTGGATCAACCCCTCCCCGTGCAGTACGTCATGTGGCTGGGACGGGTCCTGCGCGGTGACCTGGGCTACTCCCTCATCACCCGGAAGCCCGTCGCCAAACTTATTGGCGAGCGCATCTGGCCCACGGTACAGCTCACCATGTCGGCACTGCTCCTCAGCATCATCGTGGGCATCACCATAGGCATCATCTCGGCGGTGAAGCAATACTCGTGGATCGACTACCTCACCACCCTGTTCTCCTTCGCCGCGGTCAGTGTGCCGGGATTCTTCCTGGCCCTTGGCCTCATCTTTATCCTGGCGCTGAAACTCCAGTGGCTCCCCACCTCCGGCATGCAGACGCTGGGACAACCCTTCTCGGTGGGGGACCGCCTGAAGCATATGATCATGCCGGTCATCGTGCTGTCGGTGAGCATCACCGCGCCCTTAGTGCGATACGCCCGTTCTTCGATGCTGGACGTACTGCGGCAGGACTATGTGAACGCCGCGCGCGCCAAGGGACTGCGGGAATGGGTGGTCATCCTGCGGCATGCCCTGCCCAACGCGCTCATCCCGCTGGTCACGGTCATCGGCCTGCGTCTGCCGGCCCTCTTCGAAGGCTCCGTCATCGTCGAGCAAATCTTCCACTGGCAGGGCATGGGCTCCCTCAACATCTGGGCGGTGCTGAACCAAGACTACACCACCCTGATGGGGCTGAACATGTTCACCGCCATCCTGGTGCTGGGCGCCAACCTGCTGACCGACATCGCCTATGCCATCGTTGACCCGCGCATCAAGTACGAATGAGATCCCTATGAGCGCCCAGGCGGCAGGAAAGGGGTTGAGGCTGTGGTGCGGCATCGGCGGGGTGTACTATTACCCTCGGCCGGCCCAGGCACCGGCCATCCGCGAGTTCCTGGACCAGTGCGCCGCGGCCGGCATCCGCACCCTCCTGCCCTACTTCAGCTTTTTCCATTCGGGAGAGCCGGCGTTCCTGCGCTTCGAGGACGGCCGGCGACCGTGGAACCCAGCCGCTGTGCTGGCCCCTCTGCGCTTTTATACGGAGATAGGATGGGACCCCATCGCTTTCCTCGTGGACGAGGCGCGCCAGCGGGGACTGCAGGTCATCCTTTACACTGCACCGGACATTGATGGCTCCTGCTTCCCCAACTGGCACTCCCCGGTGGGAGAGAAACTGCCCATCCTGACCCTGACCTCCTTCGCCAACGAACACCCGGAGATGTGGGCGCGCACTGCAGAGGGGGAGGATTCCCTGGCGGTCTCGGGCTACGTGCGGATGAGCTTCGGCTTTGATGAAGCGCGAGCCCACCGCGCCGGCCAGCTCGCCGCCGCCGTGCGCCGGTATGCCGGCGCGGGCATTGAGCTGGAATTCCTGACCGGCGGGGGGACTGCCAGCCCTTTCGGGTTCGAAACGCCCATGGTGCGCAGCTTCGAGGAGACGTACGGCCGGCCGCCGGCCG